>JBFKLD010000104.1:0-5339 GCA_041630755.1 Thermoplasmatota archaeon | reverse complement strand
TGTGGTCGTCGTCGGTCTTGTCCAGGCCGTAAGCCAGGGCAGCTGCGGTGGGTTCGTTGACGAGGCGCTTGACTTCGATGCCGGCGATCTTTCCTGCGTCCTTGGTCGCTTGGCGCTGGTCGTCGTCGAAGTAGGCCGGGACCGTGATGACGGCGCCTTCCACTTCTTCGCCGAGGAAGGCTTCCGCGTCGGCCTTGATCTTGCGCAAGATCATGGCGCTGATCTCTTGCGGCGTGTACGAGCTGTCATCGATGGTCACCGTGTAGTCGGTGCCAATCTTGCGCTTGATGCGCAGGATGGTGCGCTCGGGGTTCGTGACCGCTTGGCGCTTGGCGGCGTCGCCGACGAGCGTTTCGCCGTCCTTGGTGAATGCGACAACGGACGGGAAGTTCTTGCCGCCGTAGACGTTTCCTTCCGCGGACGGGATGATCTTCGGGTTTCCGCCTTCCATGACGGCGGCTTCCGAGTTTGTCGTGCCAAGGTCAATGCCGATGATTCGTCCCATGAGATGCTCCTGGGGCAGCGCCCCTGTCTGATTTCGCGCGAGTCAGGGCTTCTATAAGAAATTAACTCGGGGGTGTGGGGTCCTGCGTCATTCCTTCGTCATGTCCGGAAATCCCTTCCTCCGCTTCTTTGGGTCATTGGCATGGTCGAGAGCGTATTGGGCCAAGTCCGCAAGCTCACTGCCGGGGGCGCCCATGATCATCTTGCCCGGGGTCATGGCGTGGTTGGTCGCGTCGCCAATCCGCACCAGAGGCACGCCATGGACCGTCACTTCCGGGTCGCCCTCCAAGGCTTGCCAGGTGTTCGGGCCGCAGTCCGCAGCGCTCACTCCCCAGTCGCCGACCCGCACGGCAGGCAGGTTGTCGATCAGCACGTCGGGGCTTCCCTGGATGGCGGGCCCCACGACGGGGTGAGGGCACGCGGGGCAACCTTTGGCTGAGGTGGCGCAATACGACCAGTCGCCAAGGCGCGCGAATTTCTGCGTCGACTTGGCATGGATGACGTACGTGTGTCGGTACGTCTGCCCTTTGTGCTTCAGCTGCAATTCGATCAGGTTGGGGCCGACATTGTGGAATGTCGGGCGCACCACATCTCCATCGTGCGCAAACGACGCCGTCCCGTGCCACGAGACCTTCTTGCTCGGCACCTCCTTGCCGTCCACAGTCGCACGGCACCCAAACGACCACCCTGCCATCAACACCTTCTTGCTCGGGCCCAAAGGATACGTCAATGTGAGCTTCACGGGGCTGCGGGGGTCGCGTGCGTCCTTGGCAGCCCAGCCTCCAGCGAGCCCAGCCACGCCGCCGACGAGCAGAACAGCGACACCGTGGTGCGTCGCCTCAAAGGCCCAGTGTGGCAATTGCAGCAAAGTCGGATCCATCAGCGGCACGAAGGCTGCCGCCATGTATCGGCGCGGCAGAGTCACGAGCGCCAACCCGATGGCCGCGAGGAACCAGCCAGGACCAAGATCAAGGTGCAGGCCGGGATTGCCAAGCACAAGGCCGGACACGAAAGGAATGACGAGCAGCGCGCCCAGCCCCGCCGCCGCCATCCGTTGCTGACGTGGCGTCTTCAGACGCAAGCCGAGCACCATGGCAGCCACCGCGGCCAACACCAAGAGAGGAATGCCCGGGTAGGGGGTCGCGGCTTGCGCGCTCCAAAGATTGCTTGGTTCCGTCAACGCGATGGAGACGTACTTTGCCAACGTGTCTGGAGACCGGGCAGAAGGCATGTGCAGGGTTCCCATCGGAGCGACAAACACCATCGCAAAGAGCAGGCGTCCGGCAAACTGCATCCATTCAACCGCTGGCAACGCCCACGTGAGCCCCTGCCGGGTCCGGATCCAGAACGCGACACCGCCGGCCACGAGCACGGCAAGTGGACCGTTGACCAGCCCAACGAGCACGCCGGCGAGAAGGGCTGCCGCCAATGGACGCTGATGCACGGTGGTGGCGTGTGCGAGCAGGTGGGCCTTCAGGTCGTCCGCCTTGCTTGGCAATGTTCGGGGTGGCGCCTGTTCGATGGCCTTGCGTGTCGCGCGGTCCAGCTTCGGCTCCACGGCACCCCGTGGGTGCTCATCCGCCAAAATGGCTGTCCTGCGGGAAATCTTCCCATGCACCCCTGGGGCACGTCGCGCGCCCCGCCTACGATCGGGTTGGCGCTCCGGCGCACATGCGTTTGGCAGGCCGGGCGTGGACGCCACGGCGTTGGCGTGATGGCGTGATTCCTGGCGCCGTCATCACGGCCACGATGCGGCCAAGGGTCGCCGTCACTGCAACGGGAAGAGCCACGCAATGACGAGCGGTAACACCACGACCAAGATCAAGTTCAGCGGCCCGCCGGCGCGCAAGTAATCGCTGAAGCGGTAGTTGCCCGCCGCGAAGATCATCGTGTTCGTCTGGTAGCCCACGGGCGTGAGCATGCTCGTGCTCGCCGCCAGCATCACCGCCAGCACGAACGGCCGGCCATCCAGCCCAAGGGAGGTCGCCGCCGACACCATGATGGGCACCAGCAAGACGACGCTGGCGTTGTTGCTGATGGTCTCCGTGATCAAGCTGGTTGCCAAGAACACCAGAATCAGAAAGACAATGGGCGGAACGTGGGCCCCGATGGCGATGACGCCAGCCGCCATCATCTCAGCTGCGCCGGATTTCTGCAAAGCGACGCCAAGCGGGATGACGCCGGCGATCAAGAGCACCACATTCCAGTGGATGGATTCCAGGAATTCGGGCATCTTGAGGCAGCCCGTGAGGACCATCAGGACGGCGCCGATGATGGCTGCCGTGACGATGTGCGCCAACCCGAGGGCGCTGGCGGCCACGACGCCGCCCATGATCAAAAGCGACAGCGCGATCTTGTCTTTGCGGAACGTGGGCTCTTCACGTTCTCGGGTGAGGAAGAAGTCCGACGATTCCTGCAATTGCTCGAGCACATCGGGGCTCGCCTGCGCCAGAAGCACATCGCCGGCGACGAGGCGGGACTTGGACATGGAGCCGATGATGACGCGGTCGCCGTGCTTGATGGCCAGCACGAGGGCGTCGAAACGGTCGCGGAAGCGGATCTCCTCAAGCGTCCGGCCTTCAAGGCGGCTGCCGGGGGCGATCATCAGCTCCGCCGTGGCGATGCGCTCCTCTGGGTCGATGCCGTGCTTCAGCTCTGCCAGGCTGCGCAGGCCCTTCTTGGCAATCCCCTCGAGGCGTTCGCGGCTGGCTTGGACAAGAAGCAGGTCTCCGGCCTTGAGCACGAAGGCTTGGCGCGGGGAGGCGATGACGCGCTCGTTGCGGAACACGCGCACGACTTGGATGCCTTCTCCCCGGTGCATGCCCAGGTCTTTGAGGTCCTTGCCGACGGCCTCCGAGTCGCCGGCCACTTCGAATTCGCCCATGAACCCCTTCAGATCGAATCGGGCCACGACGTCGCCGTCGCCGCGGGTGGGCACGAGGGCCATGCCGAAGGTCAGGAAGTAGAGGGCGGCGATGACGAGGGCGACCACGCCGACCAAGGTGAACTCGAAGAATCCGAACGGCTCAAGGCCAAATTCTGGCAGCAGCGCATTGCCAAGCAGGTTCGTGGAGGTGCCGATGATGGTGAGCGTTCCACCAAGCATGGCAAAGAACGACAGCGGCATCAGAAGCTTCGACGGCGTGTGGTTGCCGTTTCGCGCCAGGCGGGACACCACGGGAATCATGACCGCCACGACGGGGGTGTTGTTGACGAAGCCCGACAATGGTCCTGCCACGGCGCCGACGGTCAGAGCTTGGCGCCGCAGCGAGCGGCCGGCCCATTTGTCCATGAAGTGGCTCAGGTACGCCACGGCGCCGGAGCGTTCAATGCCGGCCGAGAGGACGAACATCATCATCACCGCGACCGTGGCTGTGCTGGAGAAACCGGACAGTCCTTCCGACGGCGTCAGGATGGGCCCGTCCCAGGAGCGTGCAGGGACGACCATGAGAAGGCCGGCGGATAGCATCGCTGTGATGGGCACGGGCAAGGTGTGGCGGATGAACAGGAAGATCGTCACAGCGACGATTGCCAGGACGACAGTGATCTCCCACGCGGCCATCAGGGCGCGATGGCGCCCCGACTGAAAGAGTCAGGGGTTCAGCGCCGCCGCAGCAACGCGATGGCCAGCAGCGCGGGTGCCACGAACGCCGCCGGGGCGTCTTGGCTGGCGGCCTGCTCCACCGTGGGCTTGGGCTCGGTCTGCTCGCCTTCCGCAGGGTCCGCTTCCGGCTCCGCGGGATCTGCCTCGGGGTCCGCCTCGGGGTCCGCCTCTGGCGCGGCCTCGGTGGGCGAAAACGGCGTCACGTCGAATGCGTAGGTTCCGACGAAGCCGTTGAGTGCGACTTGCAGGGATTGGTTTCCGGGAATGACTTCGGCCGTGGCTTCGCCGGTGGGCTCATCCAAGTCCTTGAGGACCAGCTCGGTTCCACTGCGGAGGCTCCAGCCGAACTGGTCGCCGTCTCCGTCGCGCTCCCAAGCCAGGTCCACGTGGGTGTGGTCCGTGCTGAACTGGTAGCGCAGGATGGCTTCGCCCATCTCCTGCGTCACTTCTTGCTCAATCGTGTACGTTTGTGCAGGGTCCAAGTGGATGGTGATCACGCCATCTCCGTCCAAGTCCTGCATGCACGCTTCCTCGATCGTGCACGTTGCAGGTTCGAGGGTTTCGAAACTCAGCTGCGTCCAGCCCACGTCGTCATCCATCCGCACGAAGGCGCCATAGTAGGCGCCGCTCACGGCGATGTCCCAGACCACGTCGCTGCCGGCGGGGATGGTGTCAAGCTGCGGCGTGAGGGTCCACGTGAACGTCAGGTACTGCATGACGAATTGGTTGGTGAGGGGTTCGCCCCACAGAAACAGCTCGCCATCCACGAAGACCTTCGGCTCGATGGTGATGCGGCCGGCGCGGCCATTGCCGCTTCCGCCGATCGTGATGCTCATGGATGCATCGGATTCCGTGTCCACCATGATGTCCTGCTCGACAGCCGGCATCAGCGGGTAGCTGAACGTCGTGCTGGTGCCGGTGCCGCCGGTGCCGTATCCGCCGTAGTAGTGGTTGGGCTCGTCCTTGACGTCGCTCATCCACATGTCTCCCGTGTCGTTGTCGGCATGCACCCACCAGGTGTCTGCCGAAGCAAGGGGAGCAAAGCTGATCAGAAGCACCAAGGCCACCACGCGCATGCGCAGACCACAGGGGGGGTGTTCCATAACGGTTGTGGCACGTTGCCTCTTCCGACAGGAGCAAGGTTGCCGTCGCGCCCGCCGTCGCCGTGTCCGGCATGTCTAACCATGGACCCGCCCATCATGTCTTGTGCGTTGGCTGGTCCTCTTGCTCC
>JBFKLD010000103.1:0-5402 GCA_041630755.1 Thermoplasmatota archaeon | reverse complement strand
TTCCAGGTGTTCGTGGCCCCGATCTTCCTCGTGGCGGAAACCGCCTTCGGGATGGGTCTGCGCAAGAAGCTGCACGCGGATGTGCACGAAAAGATGCAAGCGCACATCTGACGCACCCTTTTTCTTCTCTCTTTCTTCTGACTCCGCATGGATTCTGAAACATCCAACCCCCACGCCACCATCCTGGGCGTCTTGAACTTCCTGGCCGCCAGCGTCTTTCTCATCCTCGGCATCATCACGATGTTTGCCGGCATTGTCGGGGGCGCCGTGTTTGGTGCGATGATGGAAAATTGGGTCCCCGGCGGCGCCGAGATGGGCGCCCTTGGCGCGATGGTCTTCGTGATCGGTGGCCTCTTCTTGGCAGTCCTGGGCCTGCTGCCGTTGTTCACTGGCATCGGGCTCCTCAAGCGCCGCCCGTGGGGCCGCGTCCTGGGATTCATCACGGCCAGCATGGCAGGCCTCCTCGCCATCGGGGCTCTCTTCGCCTTTGACGTCGTGAGCGTGCTGATCCAGGGAGGCTACGCGGTCTACGCCTTCTGGGCACTGACCCGCGAGGAAGTCGCGGCTGAGTTCACGACGGCGACCGCCACGTAACGGCCTTGCTTCCCCCTTTTTCCCTCACTCGTAGAAGTGGTAACCGAGGCGGGCCACCGGGATGAACTGCTGGAACCCGCTGTAGAACGGCTCGCTCACTTCCACTTGGGGCAGCAGCCCATCCATCTCCACCGCGAAGAAGACGCGGACGTTCTGCCCGATGGGTGGCATGGCGAGCGTCTTCGCGCAGACGGCGGATTCTCCGGCTGCGACGGTGACGGTGCAGGTTTGGACACCCGGCAGTTGGCCGTCGGCTCCGACGAGCGTGAAGACAACCGTCGCATCCGCAGCGGCGCCGCCGGTGTTGATGACGGTCAAGGCCACATCCAGCACGCCAGCGGCGTCCGAAGACATGGTCCAGTCGGCGATGCGCGGGGCCGGCTTGTCCTCCGGCACCACAACGACGACCTCCTCCCCCACGTAGTCGCTGGGGATCTCTCCGATGCGCCAGCCGGGGGCGGTCGTTTCGCCGTAGTAGTACTTCTTGCCGTCATGGCTCACGGCGCCTCCTTGAAGGGAGTCGTCACCCGTCTTGGGCGCCACACCCACGGCCATGTGGCCCGGCGGGGCCATCAGAACGACATCCCAGCCGAGGGCCTTGGCCAGCCCGGCAAACAGGATGCTCGTGTCTTCGCAATCGGACCCCTTCGCAAGCAGAGTCTCGACGGGGAACCGCGGGTACTCATCGTATCCCGCTGTTTCGCTGTCCGAGGTGTAGGGCAAGCTCTGCACAAATGAAAGCAGGAAATTGAGCTTGTCGGCATCGTTCCATGCCGCATCGAATTGGCTAGAAAGATCGCCTGCAAGGCTTGCCAGGTAGGCATCGTCCTTGGTGTCGCTCACGTACAAGTCGTGGCCATGGATGAGGAACTGGCCTTCGCGCACAATGCGGCTGAGTGTGCTGTGGTGGTACGCCAGCGCATCCGGAATGGGCTCGTTGACGCCGTACTGGACGCCCCCGTAGCTCCACGTATGCGTGAATGCGAACTTCCCGGTGCCCACCTCATCGGGAGCGGCGGCCTGGACTTGCTGAGGCTCGGAAGTGATCGGTTGCGGCGCCGATCCCGTGGATTCGTCCACTGACCCTCCCGCAAAGTCTTGCTGGGCGTAAAGGACGCTGGGTACACCGGCCCACGCATCCAGCACGCGCCATTGCAGTCCAGAAGCCAGCTCCACATGCCACGCATCGCCTTGGTCCACGTACCCGGGCAGGCCGCTGTCTGTGACACGGGCCACGCCGTTGGAGCCGACACCGGGGACGCTCAGCGTCTCCACGACGTTGCCGCCGGCATCCACGATCTCGATCTGGAGTTCGCTGTAGTCCCGCGGGAGGCTCTCGCCGACGACCAAGTCATGGATCGTCTTGCCATCTTGTTGGGCGGCCGTGAAGGAGGCGATGCCCAGTTGGGCTCCGACGCTTGGCGCCTCCGGAAGCGCCACGGCCTTGGCCTTGCGTTCGAATGTGGCCGTCAAGTCCGTGCCTGGAGCCACGTGGCGGGCCTGCAGGAGTTGGCCAGCCTTGTCGAAGACCCAGACTTCCTTGATGCCGCCCTGGTCGTGCATCAGGTAGACGTCGTCATGGCAGGCAACATCGAAGCTGGCTGCGGGCAAGTTGAAGGGAGCGGCTGCGTCCCGGCTGGAAAGAAAATCATCGCGGAAGGCATCGGCGTAGCTCACAGGCCCGCCCTGGCGGAACGTGGACGCGTCCTCGCCCTCGACGGCGACCGTTTCCCCTTCCGCAACGATGCGCTCGCCGGTGGTGGCGTCCTCGGCGAGAAGGTAGTCGCGCGCGGCGTCGAACGCAATGGTGCGTTCGATGATGCGGCCATCCTGGGTGCCGCTGACGGTCATGGTCCATGCGCGCAGGTTCTGCAGGTCCTGGATGCGAGCATGCCAGGCGCGCGCAAGGTCTTCGCGGCACGGCTCGGGCGCCGTGGAATCCACCGGGGCCGACTCGGCAGGCGCGGGTGGTGCCGGAGCGGCCTCCGATGCAGGCGCTTCAGGCGCAGTGGCTTCCGGCGCCGGGTCTGCGGGCTCCGGCTCTGCCAGCGCAGGTGCAGGCTCCGTGGAAGAGACCGCCCCCTCGGGCGCCACACAACCGGCAAATGTCGTCAACGCAAGCAGGAGAACCACCAGGAACCGCATCGCACGCAAGCACACCCAGCGGCACATGAATGTTGCCCGCATCGAGGCGAAATTCACTTTCAATGGGGAAGCAAAAACCGGTTGAAGCCCCCCGATGGGTGGGCTAGGCTTGATATCCAAGGCGCTGCTGGCCGCTTCCAATGGCACGCGAATTGAAGATGGACGACCTGCGCTGGGGCACCGAGCTTCTCAAGCGCGGCTTCGCCAAGATGCAAAAGGGCGGCGTCGTCATGGACGTCACCAACGCCGAGCAAGCCGCCATCGCTGAGGAAGCAGGCGCCGTGGCCGTCATGGCCCTGGAGCGCGTGCCGGCAGACATCCGGGCCGAAGGTGGCGTCAGCCGCATGAGCGACCCGACGATGATCACCGAGATCATCGACACGGTCAGCATCCCCGTGATGGCCAAGTGCCGCATCGGCCACTTTGGCGAAGCGCAGATCCTCCAGCACCTCGGCGTTGACATGATCGACGAATCCGAAGTGCTCACTCCCGCCGACCCGTACTTCCACGTGTTCAAGCAGGACTTCACGGTCCCGTTCGTGTGCGGCGGAACCAAGCTTGGCGAAGCCGTGCGCCGCATCGCCGAGGGCGCGGCCATGATCCGCACCAAGGGCGAAGCAGGCAGCGGCGACATCGTCGAAGCCATGCGCCACCGCCGGCTCATGACGCGCGGCATCCAAGTCGTGCAAGAGATGGACGACCACGAGCTCGACGAGCTGGCCGCCCAGTTCGTCACCCGCTACGACCCACTCAACGAGACCGTCCTCGACGACATGGGCCTCGAAGATGCGTGGCTCGGAGAAGCCTACGGCGGCATCGGCTACGATGACTTGGTGAGCAACATCCGCGGCGTCCTTCAGGACGTGCGCGCCCAGGGCCGCCTGCCGGTTGTGGACTTCACCGCGGGCGGCATCGCCACCCCGGCCGACGCGGCGCTCATGATGCAGATGGGCAGCGACGGTGTCTTCGTCGGCAGCGGCATCTTCAAGAGCGGCGACCCGGCAAGCCGCGCAAAGGCGATCGTGGAAGCCACGACGCACTTCGACGACGCCAGCGTGGTGGCGGAAGTGAGCAAGAACCTCGGCGAGCCGATGGTCGGCCGGAACATGGATGAGATTGACATCCACCTGGCCGAACGCGGCATCTAAGCCTGTTCGATCCCTTTCCCCTTCTCTCTTTTGCGCCTGGCGACGAGCCACACGCCCGCAAACACCAGCACGGCTGCGGGCACGATGCGCCACGACAACTCTTCTCCGAGGATGAGCGCCGCGGTGCTGGCAGCCAAGATCGGCTGCAGGTAGATGAACACGGCCACGGTGCTTGCAGGCACGCTGCGCAGGGCGCGCGCGTTGAGGACGTAGACGGCCGCTGTCGGGCCCAGCACGATGAACGCCAGCACCCACAGCGTGCTGGTGGGGGTCGCGGCCAACTGGGCGGGCAATCCGGTCAGCAAACCGATGGGCACGAAGACGACGGCAGCCACCGTGAGCAACCCCGTGCTGAGCGCCAAGGGACCGATGCGCGCCGCCGCCGGTTTGGAAAGAACGAGGAACAAGCCGAAGCTGAGGCTGTTGATGGCGATCAGCACATCCCCGATGACTTGGCGCATGCCGCCCTCCAAGCTTCCTACGCCGACAAGGACGACAACGCCGAGGAAGGCGAGCAGGATGCCCGCCGCGCGGCGCTTTCCAAGCGTCTCCTTTCCAAGCAAGACAGCTCCAAGGTATGTGAAGACGGGGATGGTGGTCACAAGAAGCGTCGCGTGGACCGCCGTCGTCATCTCCAGGCCCACCGCAAACAGGCCCATGTTGATCATGACGCCAAGCACGGCCAGCCCCGCGATGGTCCACCCCTCCTTGCGCCACGGAACCGGGCTCGTGCGCAAGATCGGTCGAAGCAGCCACAAGATGAGCGCTCCACCCAGGGTCCGCACGGCCGTCAGCGGCAGCGGGTCCACGTAGACGAACGCCAGCTTTCCCGCCACGGGAAGCAAGCCGTACAAGACTTGGACCGTGATGAGTGCCGAAGCGGTGCGCCGGTCCACGCGCGGCCGAGACCCGAGCGGTTCTTAGCGCGTCCGCAACGGTATTGTGCGCGCCGCCGGTGGAACAGCTGTGCGTGTCTTGATCCTGCTGCTGGCAGCAAGCTTGGCCGGATGCTTGGCCCAACCGCTCGACGAGCCCTGCAAGCCGCAGGAGGTGGCTCTCTGGTTCGGCCCAGGCATGAGCCTCCTGCCCGCCAAGCCCGGCGCCCAGGGGTCCGTGACGGGCAACGGATTCCAGGCGGCCTTCTTGACCAACGACATGAAGGAGTGGTGGTCCGAGCCGCTTGGCTCGTTTGCCATCCAGGACAACATCACCCTCGAATTCTGGGCCGAGAACGTCGGAACACCGGCGCCTGTGATGGTCGGCGGCGACCCCGGCGAAGGGTACCACTTCTTCAACCAATTTGGCAGCAACCGCGGCTTCCAGCCCGGCTACGCCATCGAGTACAATGACGCGGCGCCCATTCCGGGCAGCGTGGACCACTACGTGGAAACCATCACGATGCCTCCGGGTGGCTTCTTCGTGGAGCCCGGCGACCAGCTGCGCGTGCTGCTCACCAGCCTGGTGCTCGACCAGGCACCTTCCAACGAGGGTGAAGGAGGCCACAACATCCTGTTT
>JBFKLD010000102.1:0-5436 GCA_041630755.1 Thermoplasmatota archaeon | reverse complement strand
TCGCAGGTCCGATCGGCGTAGTCGTGCCCAGGCATCAGCGTGATGTCGCCGGCGAGGTTGCGGATGGTGCCCATGCTGCCGAACATCTGGTCCGTGTTGCCTCCAGGAAAGTCTGTGCGGCCGCACGAGTCGATGAACAGGCAGTCGCCTCCGAAGAGCGCTTGGGCTTGGCCGGGCTTGCCCGCGAGGTAGCACGTGGATTCGGGCTGGTGGCCCGGCGTATGCAGGGCCCAGACGGGCACCCCGCCAATGCGCATCTCGTCGCCGTCGGTCACCAAGACGACGTTCATGCCCGCTTCATTGGCCTCGGCGACCTTTTCGTGGTGGCGCGCGGCGGCATGGATGACGATCTTTTCGATGCCGTGCTCGGCGATGGCCGGAATGCCGCCGATGTGGTCCCAGTGCGCGTGGGTGAACAAGGCCGTGCGCGGCTTGAGGCCGTCGCGCTCCAGGATGCCGAAGAATGTGTCCAATTCGAACGCCGGGTCCACCACGGCGGCGTCGCCCGAACGGGGGTCGCCAAACGCGTAATGGAAATTCTCGTGCGGCCCCGCCCGGACCTGGCGGAAATAGAACGGGAAGCATGGCGCCTGGTCCGTGACGTCCTTGTACACACAGGGCCCAGGGCACCGGGCGCGAAAAAGCCCACGTGCGGCGGGGGCGTTCTCCCTGCGCAGGGCGCTTAAATCGTCCGCCGCTGATGATGAAGCGTGAGCGGAGAACCCCACCCGGACGTGAAGCGCGTCTGGTTCTGGTCATTCTTCCTCTTCGGAGCCGCGGCTTGGTTCCTGAGCGGAGGCCCATTCTGGATCTGGTTCGGCGTCGCCGATGTGCTCGACAACGACCTTTCCGGGTGGTGGATGATCGGCATCCCGACGGCGGTCTTCTTGGGATACCTCATCGGGGTCCTGGTGTACATCCCCCGCGCATATGGGTCGTGGAAGTGGGAGCTGATGCCCGACCACGTGCGCATCGAGCAGGGCGTCTGGTGGCGCAGCGTGAAGCGCATCCCGTACGTGCGCATCCAGGATGTGGCCATCAAATGGGGTCCGCTGCGGGACCGCTACAACGTGTACACCGTCGAAATCCAGACTGCCTCGCAGGAATCCGCACTGTCCACGGAGGGCACCTTGCCAGGCGTGCACGACCCAGAACCTCTTGCGGATGCCATCATGGCGCACGTCGACCGGGGCGATTGACCGCCGGGCTCATGTAGGGCCTGCTTCTCGCGCCGCCCATGAGCGAGCCCATCCCGATGGCGGGTGCCCAGCAAGGCGGACCCGTGGACCCCCGCGCCGCGGAGCGCCTCAAGCGCCGCCTGCGCATCATCGAGAACATGAAGCGCGTGAAGCACACCTACATTGTGGCTTCCGGGAAGGGCGGGGTCGGCAAGTCCACGGTGGCCACCAACCTGGCGTGGGCCCTGGCCGACCAAGGCAACCAGGTGGGCCTGCTCGACATGGACTTGACGGGGCCGAACGTGCCGACGATGCTTGGCGTGCGCGACGGAGCCCTCGTGGAGCAAGACGGCGGCCTTGTCCCCGTGAAGGTGACCGACAACCTGCGCGTCATCAGCATGCAATTCCTGCTGCCCGAACCGGATGCCGCCGTGGTGTGGCGCGGCCCGATCAAGATGCAAGTCATTGGCCAGTTCTTGGGCGACGTCAATTGGGGCGACTTGGACTACCTCATCGTGGACTTGCCCCCGGGAAGCAGCGATGAGCCGCTGTCGGTTGCCCAGAACATCCCCAACGCGGATGGCATGATCTTGGTGACGACGCCGCAAGAGGTGGCCGTCGGCGACGTGCGCAAGAGCGTCGGCTTCGCCAAGAAGCTGGAAATGCCGATCCTGGGCGTCATCGAGAACATGCGCGGCCTGGTGCTCGAGGGCACCACCACGCCGGGCGCCAGCGTGACGCTTGGCACGGGCGTGGACACCGTCGAGGTGCAAGCCGACGACGCGGGCGCATTCACCGCGGTGGTGGACATCTTCCAGCCGGGTGGTGGCGAGGCCTTGGCCAAGACGGCCGGTGTGCCTTTCTTGGGCGCCGTGCCGATGGACCTGGGTCTGAACCGCGCAGCCGATGCGGGCAAGCCGGCCCTGGCCGCCGCCCGCCCCGGCACCCAGGAAGCGTTCCAGCACATCCTTTCCAAGCTCGCCCAGGCCGCAAGCGAAAAATAGCGCGGACACCAAGGGGGAACCGATGAGCGACGGTTCCGTCACATTCGAGCAGAAGCTGACCATGTCCGTGACGGACTTGGCCAAGGACAAGCTGCTTTCCTTCGTGCCCGAGGGCAAGACGCTGGATGACCTGGGTGTGCGCGTGGGTGTGCAGCCTGGCGGCTGCAGCGGCGCCACGTACGACATGCAGTTTGCCGAAGCGCCCGAGGAGCACGAGCTGACGCTGGTCTCCAACGGCGTGAAGCTGTTCGTGGACCCCTCCTTTGCGCCGCTTCTCAACGGTGTCCAAGTGGACTTCGTCGACGAGATGATGGGCGGCGGGTTCAAGATCCACAACCCCAACGCCACCAGCACGTGCGGCTGCGGCAAGTCCTTCAGCGCCTAGGCCGCCAACTGTTCAGCATCACCCTTAGCGGACGCGGCCCCTGCGGTGCGCCGTCCATCAGCGCAGGCCTTAATTACCCCATTGTGGTAAAATGAAGTGCGCTGTGGGACACACAGCACCACACACGTGATTCTCATGGACCTCAAACACGTCAAGGGCATCGGCCCCGCGAAGCAAGCCAAGCTGACCGACGCTGGCGTCCCCGACGTCGAAACCCTCGCCCGGTGCGATGTCGCCGCCGTGGCCGCCGCCACCGGCATGCAGACCGAAACCGTCCGCGAATTCAAGCAGCGCGCCCTCGGCCTGACCCTGATGCAAGACATCAAGGGCATCGGCCCCAGCACCATCCAGACCCTGGCGCAAGCCGGCATCCGCGGCCTCAAGGACCTCTACGAAGCCAGCACCGACATGGTGGCGCAGACCCTGGAGACCAGCAAGGAGAAGGCCCAGGAAGTGCGCGCCGAAGCGGAGCGCCTCTACGCCCGCGTCCAAGAAGACGTCAAGACCTCCGAAGGCCGCAAGCAGCTGGCCGAAGACGGCATCCACGCCGCCAAGGAAGGCGCGAAGAAGCTCCAGGCCGCGACGCTTGCCACGATCGAGCAGCTGCAGAAGGACGGCGAAGCCGCCCTTGCCAAGGCCGCCGAACTGAAGGAACGCGCCCCCGAGATGACCAAGGAGCTGCGCGAGAAGGGCGACGCCCTCCTCCTGAAGGCCAAGGAGATCCAGGCCAAGGCCCCCGAGATGGCCCAGGACCTCAAGATGCGCGGCGACGAGCTCAAGGCGAAGGCCGAAGAGCTGGCCGGGCAAGCCAAGGCCAAGGCCAGCGAAGTCCAAGTCAAGGTCAAGGCCGAAGTCGAGAAGGCCAAGGCCGCCAACGAAGGCTTCCTGAGCCGCATCAAGCAGCGCTTCAAGAAGGCCTGAACACCGACACTTGGCAGCCCTTTGCGGCGCGCCCTTTGCCCAACTCTTTCCCCATTGCTTTTGACGGCCGGCCGGAATCGCGGCCCGTGCAGATTGCCGACACCATCCTCGACCTGATGGGCAACACGCCCCTGGTCTACCTCGACCGCGTGAAGCGCGAGGGCGGCGCCCGCGTCGTTGCCAAGCTCGAGATGTTCAACCCCGGATCCAGCGTCAAGGACCGCATCGGCCTCCCGCTCATCCGCGCAGGCGAGAAAGCCGGCCTGCTGAAGCCTGGCGGCACCATCGTGGAGCCCACATCCGGCAACACAGGCCTCGGGCTGGCCATGGCGGCAAAGATGCTCGGCTACAAGATGGTCTGCACACTCCCCGACAAGGTCCCCAAAGAGAAGCAGGACCTTCTGAAGGCCTACGGCGCCCAGGTCATCGTCTGCCCCACCAACGTGGAGGCCGACGACCCACGCTCCTACTACAAGCAGGCCGAGCGCCTGCGCGACGAAGAAGGCGCATACCTTCCCTACCAGTACTACAATCAAGCCAACCCGGAAAGCCACGTGGCCACCACGGGCCCCGAGATCTGGAAGCAGACAGACGGCAAGATCACGCACTTCGTGGCGGGCGTCGGCACGGGCGGCACCATCAGTGGCACCGGCAAGTACCTCCACGACCAAGGAGACGTCACCGTTGTCGGCGTCGACACCGTGGGCAGCGTCTATGCCCACTACTTCAAGCACAAGGAGCTGCCCCCCGAGGACCAGATCCACCAGTACCTGATCGACGGCATCGGCGAAGACCTGCTGCCGGCCACCGTGTGGTGGGACAGCATCGACCAGATCGTGACCGTGACGGACGAAGACGCATACATGATGATGGCGCGCATGGCCCGCGAAGAGAGCATCTTCGTCGGCAGCAGCGCCGGAGCCGCCGTCCACGCAGCGGTCGAACTCGCAGCCACCCTGCCTGAAGATGCGCTCGTCGTGACGCTCATCCCCGATGGTGGAGAGCGCTACCTGAGCAAATTCAACCAAGAATGGCTGCGCGCAAACGGACTCGACAGGGTGGCCGACTACCTGGAGGGAAACTGATGGCCAAGCTCGAGGCAAAGGATGCCCTGGGAACGCGGTGCGTCCATGCTGGCGTCCTGCCGGACCCGGTCTTTGGAAGCATCAACCCCCACATTGACCTGAGCACCACCTTCGTGCAGCCCGATGTGGCCCAGCCGCTGAGCTACGACTACAGCCGCGGCGGAAACGTGACCCGTGCCGCCCTCGAAGAAGCCATCCGTGAGCTGGAAGGGGGCGCCACGGGCCATGCCTTTGCCAGCGGATTGGCTGCCTTCGATGCCATCCTACGCAGCTTCGCCACGGGCAAGCACGTGGTCTGCGCCGAGGATGCCTATGGCGGCAGCATCCGGCTGCTCAACATGATCGCCAGCCGCGAAGGCATCTCCACGACCTACGTGGACACCCGCGACCTCGACGCCGTCAAGGCCGCGATGACGGCCGAGACCGCACTCATCATCCTCGAAACACCCACCAACCCGTTGCTGCGCGTGAGCGACATCCGGGCCATTGCGGACCTTGCCCGCGCGGGTGGCGCCAAGCTGGTGGTGGACTCGACCTTCATGAGCCCGGCGCTCCAGAACCCCCTGGCGCTGGGCGCCGACCTGGTGTTCCACAGCGCCACCAAGTACATCGGCGGCCACAGCGACGTGCTCGCCGGGCTTGCGGTGGCCAAGACGGAAGAAGACGGCGAGAAGCTCCTCTTCCACCAGATGGCGGCCGGCGCCGTCCTTCCGCCGCTGGATTGCTTCCTGCTTCTTCGCGGGATCAAGACGCTCCACCTCCGGATGGAACGCCAATGCGCAAGTGCGGCGCTCATCGCCGAGAAGCTCGAAGGCCACCCGAAGGTGGGCGCCGTCTACTTCCCGGGTCTAGAAAGCCACGAC
>JBFKLD010000101.1:0-5479 GCA_041630755.1 Thermoplasmatota archaeon | reverse complement strand
GGGCCCAGCGCCAAGTGCCGCCCGCCAAAGACACCGCCGTCTACGGCATCGTGGACACCACCTTCGCGGTCGCCCGCCAAGGCGTGCGCGCCATCGACCAGCTCCACCAGCACGGCGTGCCCGACGACCGCATCCGGTACATGACCGTCCCTGGCTTCAAGGATCTGGGCATCACCGCGCGCACCCTGCTCGAAAAGGGTGCGGACATCGTCTTGTGCTGCGGCATGGCCGGCCCCGAAGAGATTGACAAGCAATGCGCCCAAGATGCCAGCCTCGGCATGCAATTGGCCATGCAAAGCACCGGGAAGCCCATCCTCGAATGCATCGTCCACATGGATGAGACGGAAGACTCGCAGGAATTGGTCGGCGTCGTCGACAACCGCGTGCGTGAACACGCCACGAATGCCTACTGGATGATGGAAGAGCCCGCCAAGCTGACGCTGCGCGCAGGCACGGGTCAGCGCCAAGGCTTCGAAGACGAAGGCTCCTGGGAATGAGGGGGGCCCGCCGGTGGCCGAAAAGGGCCGAACCGGGACCCCTGCTTCCACTCGAAGAGTCTTAAGGGAGAAACGTCGTTGCCTCCCCTGGGATGGCACTCAACGAGGATGCGCTCGAGCACATGCTGCAGCGCACGCGGGGTGAAACGAACGGCTCCTACGCAGTCAAACTGACCACGGAGACCGAAGAGTTCGAAGTCTACGAGCGCAGCGCTCCTCAGGAGGCAACGCCTGCGCCAGCGCCCGATTTTGCCATGCCCAAGGCCTTCCAGCCGCCGCCGTTTGGCCACCCCGCGCAACCCGAGATCGCCCCGCAGTTCGCGGACCGCGCCAGCGTCGGCCCCGTGACGGACCCCGAAGCCTGGTCGCGCCCGCCCACGCCGCAAGCTGAGCCTCCCGCCACCCCGGTTGAGCCTGCCCAGGCACCCGCTGCGCCCGCGGAAACTCCCGCACCCGCTGCGCCCGCGGCCCTCCCTGTGGAGCCCCCGGCACCCCGCCCCATGGCGCCCTTTGCGCCCGAAGTCGTGCCGGCGGAACCCCAGCAGATGCCGCTTGTGGAGCCCGTGGCGCAAGCCACCGTGCCACCGCCCGTGCCGGAACCTGCGCCCGCGCCTCAGCCCGAGATCCGCCCACCGCAGTCCCCCCCGGAACCCGCTTGGGAACCGGCCCCGCCCGAGCCCATGCCGGCACCTGCGCCCGTGCAGGCACCCCTGAGCCCCGAACCGGTGCCGGAAGCCCCGCGCGCGCCCGTGCACGCAGCCGTGGAGCCCGTGCCGGAAGCGGCGCCTGCGCCCGTGGCTCCCCGCCCCGAACCGGCCGTCCCGGCTTCGGAGCAAGCCGCCCCCGCGCCGGAACCCGTTGCCCCCGCGCCGGAACCCGCAGCACAACCGATTCCCGAACCGACTCCGGAGCCGGCCGCGCCTGCGCCCGAGCCCGTTGCCGAGCCGACGCACGCCCCCGCGGCGCGCATCGCCTTCCGCGGCGTCACCGCCAACCTTCCCACCATTCCACAGCCGGAAACACCGGCGCCCGAACCCGCCCCTGAACCGCACATGCGCGCCGAGCCGCCAACACCGACCGCCACGAAGCCCGAAGCTCCCGTGGAGCCGGCGCAGGAACGGGAAGCCACCGTGACAGCGCCGGACCTGCGCAGCGCGATGCGCGCACCCGCTGGCAACGACGACGCGCAGCCCTGCCGGATCGCGATCGTTCAAGCAGACTTCAACAGCGACATCACGGACGCCATGGTCGAACTGGCCCAAGACAAGGCCACCAAGCTCGGCGCGAGCATCGTCCACCACCTCCACGTGGCCGGCGTCTACGACCTGCCCCTGAGCGCCCAGGTTCTGGCACAACGTGACGACGTGGACGTCGTCGTCACCATCGGATGCGTCATCCAGGGAGAAACCGGCCACGACGTGACCATCACGGATGCCGCATCGGCCAAGCTCACCGACATCGCCTGCGCAACCGGCACCCCCGTCGGACTTGGCATCATCGGCCCCCGCATGACCAAGGCCCAAGCCATGGCACGCGTTGGCAACGGTGCGTACGCGCTGGCTGCCGCCGTGCACCAGTGGGAGAGCCTCAAGGCGCTCGACACCGGTGCGGCCCAGGCCCGCGTGCCATCCGCTGCGCACCACTGACGCAACAACGGCTAAGAACCCGTGAGGGCCCTGGCCGGTCTTGATGCGTGTGGTTCTGATTGCATTGATGCTTGCTTCTGCCCTGGTCCCCCTGACCTCGGCGGCCCCCGACGGATTCATCCTTCTCGGTGAAGACCCGGCGCAGGACGCTGTGGTTCCCGGAGCTGGAACCAGCCAGCCGGACACCTTGTTCGACATCCTCGACATGTCGGTCAAGACGGAGGGCACCGACTTGGTGTTCTTCCTTGGCCTGCGTGGAGACACGACCGAGATTGGCACCATGTGCCCGATGGCGGCCTTCCAGTTCGACGGCACGGAATACGTTGGCCTCGACTGCTTCGAGTGCGGTGCCTACCAGTGCACCAACGCAGCTAGTGATGCACGCGCCGCCAGCACGAGCCGTGGCACGAATGTGGCCAGCAGCGTCAGCCTCGGAGGCGGCGGCGCCACCATCGTGATCCCCATTGACGCCATTGGGGCCTCGCTCGGTGACACCATCGAAGACATCTACGGCCTGACCTACGAAACGCGCGCCCTCATGGTGAGCGACGTCATCCCGGACGCCAAGAGCGACCGCGACGCGGCGGAGAGCCTCGGCAGCTACACCCTCGGCCAGACCGCCCTGGGCGCCGCCGAAGAGGCCATCGAGGAAGCCATCGAAGCCGTCAATGAGACCCTTGAAGGCGAAGAGGTCACGGTGGACCTTCTGTTCGAAGAGCCCACCAATGCCGTCTACACCTACACCTGGCCCGCAAACCTGACCACCGTGGCCGCCACCTTTGGCGCCAACTTCACGGAAGGCAACCTGACCTTCACGGTCCTCGACGGCTCCGGCACGGAGCTGTATGTGGCGGACTTCCTGGGCAACATCACCTTCGACGAAGCCTTCGAGGGTGCAGCAGGCAACTGGACCTTCGTCTACACGTTCGACGGCTTTGTCGGCTCGGCATTCGGCACCTTCGGCGCCGTGGCTGCGGTTGAGGAAGCCGAAGTCGAAGAGGTGGACGCCGAAACCGATGCCGAAACGAGCGCCGAAGAGAGCGAGGCACCCGTGGATGAAGCTCCCGCGCAGGAAGCCACCACGCCCGGCTTTGCCTTGATCGGCGCCATCGGCGTCCTGGCCGCCATCGCCGTGGCCCGCCGCCGCTAAGCCGACGGATTTCCCTCTTCCTCTTTTCCTAACTTGCCGGTCGCCGCGGGGAATCCCATGCGGGGCCGCCTAGCGGCCGCCGAGGGAATTTCATGGATTTTTTGGCATGAAATAGTCGGGTGGCACAAGGGTTTTGATGCCCCGTCCGACTCGCGCATGTATGCTGGGTAGGTTTGCCATCGCAAGCGCGTTGGTTGTTCTGTTTGCTGTCACGGTCTCTGCGGAGCCGTTTGAAAACGTCGAGTTCACCGTCATCATCGAAGATGGCGGCGACTACTACGGAAATGATTTCGCGGACATCCTGGAAGTCGCCCTCGGCGAACCAGGCGATGACACCGTCGTGTTCCGCATCGAAGTGTGGGACATCAATGGGGACACCACCAGTGCTGCCGCTGCCGCGTCGGTGCACATGTTCTTCGACGCCCCTGCGGGCGACTTCCGCAGCGGCGTGGACTCCACTGGCGCCCCTGTCAGCTCGGAGCCCTTCGCCGCTTGTGAGTTTGGAGCGGCCCACATTTACTGCGTCCACACGTACGAGACGCTGGCCGCCGGCATCGGCGACTCCATCGTCGGCCCCTACGCTCTGAGCTACGTCGGCATCGCCCAAGACATCGCTCCCGGCACCTATTACCTGGCCGACTGGGGTACTGGCATTCAGACCGGCGACGACTACACGCTCGTGGGCAGCACCGTCATCGGTGGCGCTGAAGAGACTGTCGAGGAAACCGTTGAGGAGACCGTGGAAGAGGCGGAAGAGACCGTCGAGACCGTCGAAGAGACCATCGAGGAAGCCGAGATTGAGCTGACCTTCGAGGAATCCACCAACGCGGTCCACACCTACACCTGGGCCAACGACCTCACCACGGTTGCCGCGACGTTCGGCATGAACGGCACCGGCAACGTGACGCTCGAGATCATCGACGGCGAAGGCACCAGCCTCATCATCGCCGACATGCTTGGCAACGTCACCTTCGACGAAGTGCTCGAAGGCACTGCCGGCAACTGGAGCTTCATCTTCACCTTCGACGCATTCGTGGGCACCACGTTCCTGAGTGCCGGCGAGATTGTTGAAGAAGAAGTCGCGGAAGTTCACGACGAATCGACCGAAGTCGCTGGCGAAGAAGCAGAAACGGACAGTGAGCCCGCCGCTGAAGCCAGCGTTCCGGGCTTCCAGTTCGTGGCCGGCCTCGCCGTGCTTGCGGCCCTGGCCATCCTCGTGCGCCGCCGGTAAGATTCGCCGAAATGGCTAGAATCGTTTTCCCCCTCTTCCTTCCTCGTCGCCTCTGTGCGATACCTGATTCTCGTTCTTTTGCTCGCGCCGCTTGCGGCAGCCCAAACCCCTGCCGACGCGGCAGGCTACGCGTTCCCGCTGCGCATTGAGGACCCCGCAGGGGACCACCAGGGCATCGGGGGCGCCCCCAACGACGGCAACCCCGAGAATGACTTCCTTTCCTTCGAGGCCACGGATGACGGCTCCACCTTGGTCGTGCGCATCACCATGGCCGCCTGTGAGTTGGGCGTGGACAGCGGGGGCATCACCATCACGCAGCAGATCACCGGGCCCAACGACGAAGACTGGGAAGCCACCATTGAAACCGGCAACAATTGCGAAGTCACTGGCGTGGGCGAAGATTACAGCTCGGGCGCCGGCGACCCGGACACCCCGATCCCCGGCCTGAGCGCCGTCGGAGTTCCTGACGAGAACGCGTACTACATCTTCGTGGACTTGGCGGCCGCAGGGTTGTCGGTCGGCGATGAACTGACTTGGACGTCGGTCGACACGGGACGCCTTGTCCAACTGGGCGCCAGCCTCACGTTCCCGGCGCGGGACACGTTCGACATCAGCGGCACCACGTACACCCTGGCCAACGCGGCGGTGCCGCCTGCGCCGCCGGAACCCACCGCCTTCTTCGAGGACGCCGACGCTTTCCCCCTGGAACGCACGTACGCCGTCGAAGGCAACATGAGCGTCCAGATCAACTGGACGACCCAGCAAACGGCCGTGGAATTCGACTACAACTTGACCGGCTCCGGATCTGTCGCCGTGTCCATCCAGGATGCCGGCAACCGCACCCTGCTGGCCAACACGCTCCACGCGCCATCTGCGAGCACCCAAGTCTTCCGCAATGCCACCGCAGGCATTTGGAACGTGACGCTGCAGTTCGTGGGCTTCAACGGCACGCTTG
>JBFKLD010000100.1:0-5488 GCA_041630755.1 Thermoplasmatota archaeon | reverse complement strand
CCCGGCCCATCGCAGGCACGCGCCCCCGGGGAGCGACACCCGAGGAAGACGAAGCCCGTGAACAGGAGCTTCTGACCGACGAGAAGGAAGATGCCGAGCACACCATGCTCGTGGACCTGGTGCGCAACGACTTGTCGCGCGTGTGCGAACCTGGCAGTGTCATGGTGGCCGAACGCAAGAGCATCGAACGCTATCGCCACGTGATGCACCTTGTCAGCCGCGTCGAAGGCCGGACCACGAAGCCCTTCTGCGACATCTGGAAGGCGCTCTTTCCTGGTGGAACGATCACCGGTGCGCCCAAGCACCGCGCCTGCCAACGCATCCATGCGTTCGAGCCCGTCGCCCGGGGTCCGTACACAGGGTCGGCGGGATGGATCGGCCGTGGGGGCGATGCCTGCTTCAACATCCTGATCCGGACCATGGTCCTCCACGATGGCGTCGCAGATGTGCACGCCGGCAGTGGCATCGTCGCGGACAGCGACCCTGTGCGCGAATGGGAAGAAGCCGGCCACAAAGCCCAGGCGCTGCTTGAGGCTGCTCTTGGCGGCGCCCCGACCGGGAATCCCTCCAGGCTTGGAGAAACCACCCTGCACGGGTCCTGGTCCCCGCCAGTGCCCACTCGCACCACGGAGGCCACGGTGCTCCTGGTGGACAATTACGATTCCTTCACCTACAACCTGGCTGAGTACATGCGCTGCCTCGGTGCCCGCGTGATCATCCAGCGAAACGACGCCGTGGACCTCGGCGTCGAGCCAACGCACATCGTCTTGAGCCCAGGCCCAGGCAGGCCTGAAGACAGCGGCGCGACGTTGGAATTGGCCCGCGGCGACCACGGCATCCCGACGCTCGGCGTCTGCCTTGGCCACCAGGCCATCGGGCTTGCCCACGGCGCGCGCATTGCCACCGTGCCCCCGGTGCACGGCAAGACGGCCGCCATCCATCACGCATGGCCCGACCTGCCCAGCCCCCTGCGCGCAACTCGCTACCACAGCTTGGTCGTCGAAGACCTGCCCGATTGCCTTGAGGCCACGGCCCATTTGGAGGATGGCACCATCATGGCCATGCGGCACCGAGACCGTCCCCTATGGGGCGTCCAATTCCACCCCGAATCCCTCATGACGGAGCACGGCATGGAGATCCTTGCCCGGTTCCTCCAATGATCGCCTACGTGAACGGCATCTGCCGCCTCGATGACGCCAAGGTTCCCCTTGATGACCGGCTGGGACTGCTTGGCGACGGCGTCTTCGAGACCATGCGCACGGTGGGTCAGGGCATCTGTTTCCTGGATGCGCACATGCGCCGGTTGGCCGAAGGGCTGAGCGTCATGGGCATGCCCGACCTCGTGGACGAGGCGAAGCGCGTGGCCCAGGAGCTCGCGGCCGCCCCCGGCATCGAAGGAGACCGGCGCATCCGCATCAATGTCAGCGCGGGTCGCATGGAGGGCATGCTCGGGGCCCGGAACCCGGCCGTCACGGGCTTGGCCACGCCGCTCACGAAGCAGACGGCTCCCGTTGCTCTGCGTTCCTCTGCCATGCGCAAGGACCCGCAAAGCCCGCTTTGCAAGATCAAGCACGCAAGCTACGCGCCGTTCTTCTGGGCACGGCGGGACGCGCAAGCGCACGGCGCCGATGACGCGCTTTTGTGGAACACCGAGGGGCGAGTCGCAGAAGCGACGACAAGCAACATCTTCGTCTTCCTGGAAGGCACGGTCTACACACCGGGTCCCGAGGAAGGCGCGCTGCCGGGCGTCACCCGCGACGTGATGCTGGGCCTGCTTCGGGGCATGGAGATCCCCGTGCGCGAGATCCTGCCGCGTGGTGTGCTTGCGTTGGCGGAGGAAGCATGGCTTTCCAACACCAGTTCTGGCGCCGTGGCGGTTGCCAGCATTGACGGGCGCCGCGTACCCGGCGGGCCACTGGTGGCCAAGCTTCAGCAGGCCTACGCGGAGGTGCTTCTTGCCTAGATGCCGCGTCATGGGCATCCTCAACGCCACGCCCGATTCGTTCAGCGATGGCGGCGATGTGGCGCGGGACCTGGAGGCGCGGCTGGATGCCATGGCGCGCGCCGACATCATCGACATCGGGGGCGAAAGCACGCGGCCAGGCCACACGTCCGTCTCGGCGGAGGAAGAGATCCAGCGTGTGCTGCCGGTCATCCATGCCGCCGCCAACCGTTACCCCAACACGCCCATCAGCATCGACACGAGCAAGGCCTCGGTCGCCCGTGCGGCCCTCGACGCGGGGGCCTCCATCGTCAATGATGTGCGCGCCCTCGCCGATCCGGAGATGGGCCCGCTCGTTGCCGCGCGCGGATGCGGCGTGGTCCTCATGCGCCACGCGGACCTGCGCGATCCTGTCCCGGATTGCCGCAAGGAATTGGAGGCACTGGTCGCGCGTGCCCACGAGGCGGGCGTCGCAGACGACAAGATCTTGGTTGATCCGGGGCTCGGGTTTGGCAACCTGCCGGGGGCGGACCCTGCCGCGAACCTAGCCCTCGTGCGCGACCAATCCTACGCCCGGCACCCCGTGCTCATCGGGGCAAGCCGCAAGCGGTTTCTCGGAGCGCTCACCGGCATCGTTGACCCCAAAGCGCGGGTCCATGCGAGCGTCGGCATCGCGGTGCTCGCCGCTGCCTCGGGCGCATCCATTGTGCGCGTGCATGATGTGCGCGAAACGCGCGAGGCGCTCGACGCTGCGGGCTTCTAACGATCAGTGGCCGTGGTCGTCATGGCCGTCGTGGCCCGATTGGGGCTCGTCGTGGCCGTGCTCCTCGTGCTCGTCGTGGCCGTGCTCCTCATGCTCGTCGTGGCCGTGCTCCTCGTGCATGGGCATGAAGGGCACGCGCGGGTCGCCGGCGATGACCGGGCTAGGGCGCGCGGTCCAGGGCTGGCCTTCCTGGAATCCGGAGTCCTCGGCGCGCTGAACTTCCACAATCTCGGCCCGGATGTCCACATCTTGGGCTTCAATGAGCGCCAAGATCTTGGGGTGGTGGCCGAGCTTCATCTGGGTGTCCGTCACTTCCAGCACCTTGTAGGCGCCGGCCTGGGGCAAGCCCAAGGGGTTGAACGTGGGGGTGGTGGCGTACACGAAGCCCGGCACGGGGTCGAGGCGGCGCACCACTTCGCTGCCTTCGATGGTGCTCACAATGCTGCCGTACATGGCGGGCTCTTGGTCCCGCTGGGGCCCGTCGAGCGTGATGCGGTAGGTGACCGAGCCGGAGCGCACTTGGCGGCTCTCTGGGCCCGTGAAGTTCTCGTTGTAGATGAGGCCGGGCTCGACGTAGCGCGTCTCCGTGAAGGACCCGATCGTGCTCTCGGTCTGCATCGTGGCTTCGTCCAGCAGGGTCGTGTTCTGGGTGCCCTGGGTGCGCTCCTGGATGGTGCCGTTGCCCAGCCGCGTGGCGGTCAAGGTTCCTTCGCGCACTACGCTGGCGGTCACGAGGGCGGAGTAGCTCACGAAGCCCGATTCCGGCTGCAGCTGCAGCGTGGCGCCCACATCCGGGGAGCCGTAGCGCGCTTGGAACCGGCTCAGGCTCGTCTCGACGACCACGGCGGAGCGGCCTTGCTCCAGGTCCACGGTGACGGGGTTGGTGAATGAAAGGCGCGTGTCGGCCTTCAGCGTCTTTTCCACCACGTCGCCAGGGGACGCGCCCACGAGGTGGCGCTCCAGGTGCCACGAGACGCCCGCTTGCGGGTCGCCCAAGATCAGCTGGACAGGGTTGCCGCTGTCGTTGGGCCCGTTCGTGTCAATGAGGACCATGCCCGTGGCGTGGTCCGTGACTTCGAGGTGCATGACGACCGTGTCGCCGAGGCGGGCCGCGTCATCGGGCAGGCCGGTGCAGCCGGCGAGGATGGTCGAAGCAAGAAGCAATCCCAAGAGGGGGGCCTTCGCGTTCACGGAGGCGCCGACTCCTGTGCGGCTTATGACCGGTTCGGTCACCAGCCCAAGTCGTGCTTCTCGAGGACCGTGAGCGTGAATTCCAGCTCACCCGGCAGGTGATGTTGCGGGTGCGCTTCCAGCTTCAGCTGGTTGTGGCTGGCTTCCAGGACCCGGTAATTGCCGGGCGTCAGGAGGAAGTCGCTCCAGCAGGAGTAGTCCGGGGCGGCGGCGATCTCGAACCACTGGGGCTCCGTGGGCACGTACACTTCCTCCCACGTTCCTGCCTCCTGGTCTTCGACGTACCAAAGCTGCATCGGGTACGGGTTTCCGTACAGATTGCGCAGCGTCGAGCGCTTCTGCTCCTCCGTGGGGGTGAACGCGATCTTGACGTGCGTCGCGTTGTGCTCCCGGTATTCGCCGTCATAGTTGGGGTGGACGTGGATGAATTCGCCCCCCTCGGCGTTGCTGAGATTGAAGAAGGGGTTGTTCTCGAAGAAGAATTCCCGCGTCCACCATTGCTCGATGCCGTATGGCCCGAAGCGGCGGTCCATCCGGAAGTCCTCCGTGCGCACCCGCCCTGTCTCGTTCGTGCCAAGCACGGTGAAGGTTTCGTTCACGTGGCGCCCCACGAGGGCTTCTTCCACGTCGGGGCCGAGGTTGCTGAAGTTGAGTCCGATGGTGAAGAAGGCGGTGCCGTTTCCGAGCAGGAAGCCCGTTTCGGGGTGGCGCGCCTCCCAGGCGACGGTCACGCAGTCCATCGCCGCCAGCTCCTCGCCCCAGTTGGGGTCCGGCTGTTCAGGAAGCGGGTCTGGCACGGTGGTGCACCCGGCCAGCCCCAGGGTGAGAAGCAGCAGCCACGCCTTCATGCGGTCTTCCTCTGGATGAACGATTCAAGGCGGTCGAACGCGGTGCTGAGGGTGGGCATGTCGGGCAAGATCACGAGGCGGAAGTGGTCCTTGCCGTACTCCTTGTCAAATCCGGAGCCGTGGACGGTGAGCACTTTCTCTTCTTGGAGGAAGTCAAGGACGAATTCCTTGTCATCCTTCCATGGGCCGTCCGCCAGGGCATCAATGCGGGGGAATGCGTAGAAGGCGCCGTCGGGCTTCGCGCAGTGGATGCCTTCGATCTCGTTCAGGCGCTTGACGGTGAAGTCGCGGCGCTCCCGCAGCACGGCGTTGACGGCGGCGATGTGGTCCTGCGGTCCATCGAGCGCTGCTGCCGCGGCCTTCTGGCAGATGCTGCTGGCGCAGATGCGGTTGCGGGCCACCTTGAGCACGCCTTCCTTGATCTGGGACAGGCTGCCGGTCGGATCGTTCCAGATGCCATGCCCGAGGCGCCAGCCGGGAGCCAGGTAGACCTTGGAAAATCCGTTCAGGGTGACCATGGGCACGTCGGGCGCCACGGTGGCAGAGGCCACTTGGGTGCCATCGAAGGTCATCTCGTCGTAGATCTCGTCCGAGATCAAGAAGCACTGGTTCTGGTATTCGCCCACGAGCTCGGCAAATTCCTTGACGATGTGGCGCGGGTACAAAGCGCCCGTCGGGTTGTTGGGGTTGATGAGGCACAGCGCCTTGGTCTTGTCCGAGATCTTGGCCCGCACATCATCCATG
>JBFKLD010000099.1:0-5594 GCA_041630755.1 Thermoplasmatota archaeon | reverse complement strand
CGTGCCGTCGCTTTTCCAGAGTTCGAAGCCGGACGCGCCGTCGCTGGCGACGAAGTACAAGCTCTCCCCGACGACGGAAAGGCTGCTGAGAAGAAAACCCGTATTGACACCGAGCCCGGGGAGCAATTCCACGGTGCCCTCAGGGGTCCAGCGGATGGCGTTGCTCAAGAGATTCTGCACGACCTCAAGCATGCGCGAGTGGTCGATGGCGACGTTCAGGTGATCCACGGCGACATCCAAGTTGACGCCCTGCGCTTTGGCCACGCTTTGGAAGTCGGAGACCGCCTGCAGCACGAGCTGACCCAGGTCCAACTCCTCCATCCGCACAGAGAGCATGCCCCGGTCCACTTTGCTGACGGCAGACATGTCATGGACGAAGCGCACCAGCAGCCGCACGTTGCGGTCGAGGATGCCCAGCGCCCGCTGCACCTCGTCGAGACTCTTGGCACGGCGAAGCACGTCCAGCTGCAAGCAGATGGGTGTCAGTGGCGTGCCCACTTCGTGGCTGAAGATGTTGACGAAGTCCTGGCGCATCAGGTCCAAGTCTTCGCGTTCGCGCTCCAGCTCCTGCTCGGCAGCCCGCGCCCGCTCGACGTCGTCCAGGAGGAACCGCAGCATGACCGAGATGCCGTGGAGGATGTCGTCTTCGTCCGGAATCTCAATCTGAGCTTCCTCGCCGGCGCAGACTCTTCGCAGGGCTTCCTCAAGCTCGTGGATGCGCTCCTCGGTCAGGTGGGTTCCCATTGCACCAAGTACTCCTGCGTCGAGGCGGTCGGTTGCTGCGCGACGACTTGCCCTTCATTGCCGAAATCCTGGAGCCATGCTTCCAGGAATCCCTGGAAGTGATCCAGCGGGTAGCCGCTGTTGACCAAGCGGATGAGCATGCTGCGCGGCGCGAGGTCTTTTGCTTCGACCACGACGTGGTTGAAGACACGGGAGGCGATGGTGTGCGCATGCCGAAGCATGAATCCATAGTCGCGGGGAAAGAGCGTGAAGAGAACGCGGGCCCAGGGGGTTTCGCGGAAGTTGCGGTAATGGAGACGGCCGGCAAGTCTTGGCACCTCTTCTTCGCTTGGCGCCACGCTCAGAAGGCGCACGGCCTCTTCCAGCACGAGTGCTTCGAGGGACGTCGGCACGTCCTCCGTGGCGGCGAATTGGAGCGGGTGGCCCACGGCTTCGCGCAGCGCATCCAGTCCGCGGGCACCCAGCCCGCGCTGGACAGCACGCACGTGGCTGTTCACGAAGACACCCTTGATGGTTGGCTGGCCAAGCGTATGCGCGACTGAGCTTGCCGACGACCGCACACGTTCCCTTTTGGCCCTCCTGGTTGTAAGGAGTCGGTCGCAGGCAGTTGACCCGTCTGCCTCCGAGGGTGGTTGCCCCCGGGTTGCCCGTCCATCGGGTGGCGGTTGCCTCCTTGCGGCGCACGATTGGAAAGCACGCCCGCCCATCGGGGGCTTGCGGCAAGGCCTTGCAGCAATCGGCGGCCATCGCGCCCCGCGACCCATGGCTGCGGTGGCGCGGACCCACCACGCGGGGACGCCAACCATGCACGCGCAGCCCCATGATGGCACCAGGCCAACGGGCACGTCGCGCAGGCGGAATCCGCGTCGCTCCGGTGGCCTCAAATACCACCCCTGTCTCGGCGGCTTTGCCCGGGAGCCCTCCTGGGGTGGTAGATCAGTTGGAAGATCGCGTCCTTGGCATGGACGAGGCCGGGGGTTCAAATCCCTCCCACTCCACTTCGAAGGGTTCCCGGGCATTTTCATTTGGGGAAGTGGCCTAGTTGGTTAGGGCGACGGACTCATAATCCGTAGATCGGGGGTTCAAGTCCCCCCTTCCCCACCTCTCGTTTTTTGCGCGCAGCGGAAGCGCTGCCAAAGGGACGCGGCATCGCGGGGTGAAAGCCCTGGGCGAGCCCTAGGCTCTTTCGACGACCCACTTGGTGCCGTAGTGGATGACGCCGCTGTCGCCATCCTCGCCGAGCTTCCGGAAGACCGCCTTCACGCGGGCATCCGTCACGGGCTCCGAGTCCACAACTTGCCCGGTGATGATGGGGCCTTCGTCGGTTTCGATGAGAGCGACCACGTAGGGCACGTGCTTCTCGTAGCCCGGGGCGGGCTTGTGCACGCGCGTCCATTCCAGGATGCGGCCCTTTCCACTGAGGCGCACCCGCTGCATGTTGCCAACGCTTTCGCGACGCGCCACCGGGCAGATGTCGCGAGGCGGGAAGTAGGTGATGCCGCTGGCTTTGCAGTGGCTGGCTTCGAGGTTGTACCGTTGCGGGATCTCCCGCCAGAAACGAGGGACGCTCATAGTGCCTCCAAGACGTGGACGACGGCGGTTGCACCGGTGCCACCGGTGTTCTGAGCGATGCCGATCTGGGCATCCACTTGGCGCGCACCCGCTTGGCCGCGCAATTGCCATGTCAGTTCGCAGATCTGGGCGATGCCGGTGGCGCCGGCAGGGTGTCCGCGGGCCTTCAGGCCACCGCTGGGGTTCACCACCACGTCGCCGTCGCGGCCAGTGCGGCCCTCAAGGGTTGCGCGTCCACCGTCGCCCTTCTTGACGAGGCCCAGGTCTTCGATGGCAAGGATTTCACAGATGCTGTAGGCGTCGTGGACCTCCGCAACCTGGACGTCGCCGGGGCTGATGCCGGCTTGCTGGTACGCCTTGCGGGCGGCCGCCTCCGTGGCACGGAGGCTTGTGAGTGTGCGCCTCTGTGCAAGAGCGAGCGTGTCGCTGGCTTGGCCGCTGCCGCTGACTTTGATGCCCTTGGCGCGGGTCGATTCGAGGATCTTGTCGCTGCAGAGGACCACGCACGCAGCACCATCCGATGTCGGGGCGCAGTCGAACATGGTCAGCGGCTCGGCCACCATCGGTGCGCCTGTGACCATCTCGGGCTTGATGGCGCGCTGGAACTGCGCGAGGGGATTGTCTGCGCCGTGCGCGTGGTTCTTGACGGGAACGGCCGCAAGCTGCTCGCGCGTCGTGCCGTGCTCCGCCATGTGGCGCTTGGTGAGAAGGGCATGCAGCGCCGCGTCCGTGGCGCCGAAGAAGTGTTCCCATTCCTGGTCGATGCCGCTGGAGCCGATGGCTTGCGCGTCGGCGTCACTGACATCGGTCATCTTCTCCACGCCGCCCACGACGACGATGTCAGCCTCGCCGCTGCGGATGGTCTTGACCGCCTGGCGGAAGGCGATGCCGCCGCTTGCGCCCGCGGCTTCGACGCGCGTGGCCGGGATGTGAAGGTCGCTGAGCCCAGCACCGTCGAGCAGCAGAGGCGCCACGTGCTCCTGGCCCACGAGCTTGCCGGTGCTCATGGTGCCAACGAACACTTCGTCGATCTCTTCGCCTTGGATGCCCGCGTCTTGGATGCACGCCAAGCCGACTTCCGTCATGAGGTCACGGTAGGACTTCTCCCACGCCTCCCCGAACCGGGTGTGGGCGGCGCCGATCACGAATGCGTCGCTCATGCGCCCCCCATGACGAGCTTGCCGCGGTATTTCGCGTACGTGGCGTAGTCGACTTCGGTCGTGTCGGCGAGTTGGGTTTCCAATCTTTCTTCCTCGGAGCGGTCGTACTTGAGGATGTTCTTGGTGACGGTGATGTCGAAGGCGTCGCTGCCGGCGCCGGAGCCATACCCGCACATGAAGATGCGCTGGCCGGGCTCGGCGTGGTCGAGCACATTGGCAAGCCCCAACGGGGCGGCTCCACTGTACGTGTTGCCGATGCGCGGGGCCAGCAGTCCGTGCTTGAGCTGGTCGGGGGTGAAGCCGAGCTTCTTGGCCGCAGCCAGGGGGAATTTGCCGTTGGGCTGGTGGAAGATGGCGTGGTCGTAGTCGGCGGGCTTGGTGCCCTGGTCGCTCATGAGGCGCGCGCTGGCGGCGCTCACGTGCCGGAAGTAGGCTGGCTCTCCAGTGAAGCGCTCGCCGTGGCTGGGGTACTTTTGGCCTTCGCGGCGCCAGAAGTCAGGCGTGTCGGTGGTGAAGCTGACAGTGTGGTTCAATTCGGCGATGATGGCCTTCTTGTCACCTCCGATCAGGAAGGCAGCCCCACCGGCGCTGGCGCTGTATTCAAGGGCGTTTCGTGGCGCACCTTGGCTCGTGTCGCAGCCGATGGCCAAGACAACCTTGCACATCCCGCTGTCCACGAGGCCCATGGCGGTCTGCATCGCGGCCGTGCCTGCTTTGCAGGCGAATTCGTAGTCGGCCATGGTCAGGTAGGGGCCGGCTTCGATGGCCGCCTGGACGATGGTGCCGGTGGGCTTGACCGCATACGGGTGGCTTTCACTGCCGACATAGATGGCACCGATGTCTTGCGGGTCGAGGCCGCTGCGACGCATGGCTTGGCGCGCGGCTTCGACGCTGATGGTGGCCACATCTTCGTCGGGCCCCGGGACGCTCTTTTCATGCACGTTCAGGGCACGGCCGATGTTGGCGTCGTCGCCCCAGACGCGGGCAATCTCCTCGCTGCGGATGCGATAGCGCGGCACGTAGGCGCCGTAGCCAAGAATCCCTGCCATCCAGGTCGCTCCGACTCGGACCGGCACTAAAAGGGTGGCGAGGTGGGTTTCGGCAAGTGCCGAAGTTGCCGGGCCTGCGGAGGCCCGCCCCACGCTGCGTGCCGAGGCCTACCGCCAGCTGACGATGCGGCCGGTCTGGAACACGCGCCCGTCGACAATGAGATGTCCATCGTCGTCGATGCCGTCCACCGTCGCTTCCACATCCACGTCGTCGCCGTTGGTGGCAAACCGGACGGTGCGGCCCGCCAAGCCGTCGCGCGCACGCCACGCTTGGAGCACTTGGTCGCGGTGGCCTTTGCGCACGAGGTCCATCCAACGCTGGATCTCCTCGACCATGAACCCTTCCAGGTCCTCGATGCAGCTGTCCGCGCCGAGAACCTCCTCCAGGGTCGTGGCCCCACCTTTCAAGGCGATGGGCCAGTCATCCGTGGTGCCGTTGACATTGATGCCGACGCCTGCGACCAAGTAGTCCAGGTGCTCACCGGTGCTCTCCGCCTCCACCAAGACGCCCGCGATCTTGCGGTCGTCGACCAGGACATCGTTGACCCACTTCAGGCGGGGCTCCGCACCGGCGACTTCCAGCACGTCGGCCACAGCGTTGCCGAGGGCAAGCGTCACGAGCCCAGGCTCATCAATGCCACGAAGCACGATGCTCATGTACAATCCCCCCTCGGGTGCATGCCAGGGCCGCTTGTGCTGGCCGCGCCCCCCCGTCATGGTCTTGGCGACAACCACGGTGCCGTCCGGCGCGCCGTCGCGGGCGCGCGCTCGCGCCTCGTCCATGGTGCTGGTGCAGGTGTCGAGGTGCTCAATCATGGGGCGCCTCGCACAGTTCGATCAGGACGCCGCCCGTCTCCTTGGGGTGCAAGAAGGCGATGCGCTTGTTCTCGGCACCGATGCGGGGCTCCTCGTCGATGAGGCGCACGCCGAGGCCCTTGAGTCGCGCCAGCTCCGCATCCAGGTCGTCCACGCGGAAGGCGATGTGGTGCACGCCGGGGCCGCGCTTGGCCAGGAACTTGCCTACGGGTGTTTCAGGGCCCGTGGGCACGAGCGCTTCGACAACAGTCAT
>JBFKLD010000098.1:0-5622 GCA_041630755.1 Thermoplasmatota archaeon | reverse complement strand
GGCTACGGATCCTGGTTCGCAGGAGGCTCCCATGCCGTGGTTCCTTGCGTTGGTTGCGTTGGCGTTGGCCCGCCGGCGCTGATTCGCCGGTGGCGCAGCTTTCCTGAATCTGGGCGCTGGCGCCCCGGCTCTGATTCAGCGGCGCACGTCGCAAGAGGCTCCGGGCCCCCCGGCCATCCTTCATGATGGCATCGGCGGAACATGGCGCCTGCGCCTTCGAGCTTGCGCCTTGTGAGCGGGGCGTTCGCCGTTGCGCTGCGAGCTGGCCCTACTGGACCGGTTCCTTCTCGAAGACGAGCACGCGCACGCGGCTCTCTTCGTGCTCGCAGTCCCAGGTGAACACGACGGCGCGTCCCTTGCGGGCCGGCACGGCGCAGATCTGCTCCTGCACGTCTTCGTCGTCGATGTTCAGAACGACGCGCAGCACGTGGGTGCGGGTGTCGTCGTCGTTCTCGAGGCGCGCCTCGGTGGTGACGGTGTCGCCCACTTCGGGGTGGACCGGGTCGTGGGTGACTTCGGTCAGGCGCACGGGGGGAACGTATTCGGGCTTGGGCTTGGCGGCGTTGACGTCGCTGCGGATGGTGAGCTTGGCCAACCGGGTGCGGTTGCGCTTCTCGTTGCCATCCTCGTCGAGGGGCACGACGACCAGGCGGAGGTTGCGGCGTTCCTTGTCGCTCTCGGCGTCGGGGATGCGCACGCGGACGGTGCCGGTGTAGTGGTCGCCGGGGTCGCCCTTGCCGTTCATGGTGAATTCGAGTTCGTGGTCGGCTTCCGTGAGGGGGTCCAGCGTGGCGCCTTCGTCTTGGCTCATGAGGATGCCTGTCTTCCAGGTGGTGTCCTCGGGTTCGTAGTACATGCGGGCTTGCATGGCGTACTTCTTCGCGTTGTGGACTTCCACTTGGAATTCGGCCGTCTCACCCGGCGCGGCGGCGACGGTCTTCGGGGTCACCTTGAGCGTGACCCATTGCCGGCCGGCCAGAAAAAGCACCAAGAACACGATGAGGACGATCAGCAGCAGGAAGATGGCCAGGAGGGCCACTTCGGCGAAGTCGCCGAACACGCTGTCGAGTCCCATGCCTTCGGCCATGGTGGTGAGGAAGCCGACGGCGAGCACGGGGTTGCGCTCGCTGGGCTCTTCTTCGCCGCCGGGCGTGGGTTCTTCGGAGGGTTCCGGGGCGGGCTCGGGTTCGTCGCTTTCGACGGTGATGCGGAATTCCTGCGTGCGCATGGCGCCGCGGACGGTTTCGGCCTCGAGGACGGTGACGACGGTGCCGCTGGATTCGCTGAGGGTGATGGTCACGTTGACGGTGCGGCTTTCGCCGGGGATCAACGAGAACTCGGTGGGCTCGACGGTGGCCGTGGCGTCACTGGTGGTCATGAGCGTGACGGTGTCCTGGTCGGTGCCGAGGTTGGTCACGGTGACGGTGTAGGCTGCGGAGGCGTTGGGGTCCTTCGTGGTGGCTTCGTCGCCGACGTCGCGGGTCGTGGTCTCGCCTTCGACGGTTTCGGTGAGGCTGCCGGATGCCACATCGAGTGTGACGGAGCCAAAGGGTGCTTCGCGGGCGAACTTGTAGGCGCGGCTGCTGCCCTCATCGGGCATGGTGTCGGTGGCGCTCTGGTCGTCGGCGGTGAAGGGGCTGGCGGTGCCGCCGTCGTCGCTGTTGCTGGCGGTGACGGTGAGGTTGACCAGCTGGTCGCCACCGGCGGCGCCGACTTGGGTGAGGTTGAAGTGGAACGTGGTGAGGTTGCCTGCTTGGGTCACGTTGGCGGCTTCGGGGCCGGTGTGGAGGGTGGCGCCCGTGGAGCCGAAGGTGTGGGTGGTGCCGTTGGCGGTGCTGCCAAAGACGCTGTCGGCGGTGGCTTCGATCTTGAAGCTCATCTCCATCTCGGTGGAGTCCGTGACGTCGCCGGCCGTTTGGACGGTGACGCGCAGGGTGCCGTCGGTGTCTTCTTCGACCCAGGCGGCAAGGAGGTCCACGTCGGAGAACTCTTGGGCGGTCGTCGTGACACCCACAAGGGTGCCTTCTTCGCGGCTCAGGTCGCCGCTGGCGTCGGAAACCTCAGGGTTGTCCGGGGCGCCAGCGACCGCAAAGGAAGCGACGAGCAGGATGAACAGGGCAGGCAACACAGTCCTCATGAAAGTCCTCGGGATGGCGTTCGCACCGTGCCCGCAACGGGGCAGTGCGACCCCTCCTGATGGCCCCATGTCCGCCCACATATAAATATGAAAATCACTTGGCACGGCTGTCGCCATGGACCGTGAAGAAATGAGCAAGGAGCTGATCCGGGTGCTCGATGAACTGGAAGCGCGCTTCGAGCAAGGCACGATCAGCCTGCGTGAAATGACGGCGTACGTGGAAGAGCAGAACATCCCCCACTTGGATGGTTACCTGCGCCGCGCCGGTGCCCTGGACTACCAGAGCCCGAAGCGCTTCTTCCAGGCTGGCCCGGATTTGGACTCCGTGCGCGAGTCCCTCAAGCGCGGCGAAGTGTCGCGCGGCCTGGAAGGCCTGCTGGGCTCCCCGTAGGTCCAAAACCTGCCCTTTTCCCACTATTAACTTGTTTTGGGTGCGCGTCTTATGCCAAGAAGCGCGCCATCAGGAGTCATGAGCTTGGAAAGCCTGTGGCGCCGCCACGAGATGGCCCAGTACATCGCGGACCTCGAATACGACGTGGCCGCCTAGCGCCAAGGCCAAGAATCCGTGCCCCATGCCGGCGCGTGGACCTGCTGCTGCACAACCCCCAATGCTCGAAGAGCCGCGCCGCCAAAGCCTTGCTCGAGGAGCGAGGCGTGGAATTCCAGGTGCGCGAATACCTCAAGGAACCCCTCAGCTTGGATGAGCTTCGCATCTTGAAGGCCCGTCTCGGCCGGCCACCGGCCCAATGGATCCGCTGGAACGAGGCCGAAGCCAAAGAGGCAGGCATCCAGAAGGACGATCCGCCGATGGTGCTTCTTCAAGCGATCGCCAAGCACCCGCGCCTCATGGAGCGCCCGATACTCATCTCTGGCGACCAGGCGGCGGTGGGGCGCCCCGGCCCAGAGGCTTTGGAGGCGCTTCTTCCCCAAAGCTGAAGGCCTATGCCTGCGGCGGTAGGCGATATGCAGCCCCTGCGCGTTGGACTCGTGCGTGCCTCGAACGAGGCCTGGAGTGATGCGCGCACACCTCGCGCGGCCATCCCGATGGACATCATCCATGAGGATGGCACCAGCCGGGGCGTGGACGTGCTGCTCTCCGATTGGGGCTCCGCACGGCCGGATGTCGGCCACGTGGTCAGCTTCATCGAGCATTTCGATGTCCCCGTCGTCGTCATTGGTGCCCTGCGCATGCAAGAGAGGATGACGCTCTTTCGCGCCGGCGTCTACGATGTGCTGCCTCCCGGCGCCGGCGAAGCCCAAGTCGGCGAAGCGCTGGCGGCCGCCCGGGCGAGCTGGCTTGCCGACAACGAGGTCGAAGAGGAGCTGGAAGAGCTCCAAGAGCGTGCCGAGCGCATGCACGTCAGCACGCGGGCCATCGCGCACGATCTGCGCAGCCCCTTGGCGGCCATCCGCAACGCTCTCCAGATCGTCCGCGAGGATGAAGATCTGACCGACGCAGGCCTCACGCTCCTGGACGCTGCCATCGACTCCGCGGAAGGCATGGCCGAATACGTGGACATGCTCATGGACTACGCCCGCCTCGACGACGCTCCCATGCGGCTTGAGCCCGTGAACCTCCAAGAGACCGTGGACGAGGTCATGGATATGTTGGCTGCCGTGCTGGAAGACGTCGACGGGCGCATCGTGGCCTCGGGTCTGCCGACTGTCCACGGCGACCCAGCGCTCCTTCGCGTCGTGCTCAAGAATCTGCTCAGCAACGCCATCAAGTACCGCAGCCCCCGCCCACCCTTCATCCGCGTCACCGCCCGCCAAAGCGACGCCGCGTGGATCATCAGCGTCCACGACAACGGACGCGGCATCGCCCCCGAAGACCGCGAGCGCATCTTCGACGCCTTCGAACGCGCCGGCGACGGCGAAGGCAGCGGCTTGGGCCTCAGCCTGTGCCGCAAGATCGTGGAGCGCCACGGCGGCGGCATCTGGGTTCGTCCCCGCAAGGGCGGCTCCATCTTCGAGTTCACCGTGCCCGTGAAGCAAGTCACGGCCTGATGCGCAAGCGCTAAATCACGCACCAGCCCTGGATGGCCCAAGGAGCAGATCCTGCGCAGGCGGGATGGCTGGCTGCCCTCGGGCACTTTTTGGCTGGCGTCGACTCTGATTGTGGCCACAGCGTGGGCCCCAACCATTATATCTCGGCCCGACTGGCGCCCCCTGTCGGCATTGCCGGCAAGGTGAGCCCGTTGCAAGACACGCGATTCGAAAAAGCCCGCATTGTGGGTGCCCGCGCCCTGCAGCTGGGCATGGGAGCCCCGCCCCTCGTCGAAATGGACGAGGAACTACGTGACCCCGTGAAAATGGCCCTCATCGAGTACGATGAGAACGCCATCCCCCTGACCGTCAAGCGCGTAACTGAGTGATCCAATGACCGAAGAGTTGACCCAAGCGTCCTCCGCCACGCCCGACACGGAGCTGTTGGTTGCTGAGGAAGAATACCTGACGAGCGGCGTGCACATCGGCACGCAGCACAAGACCGCCGACATGAAGCCCTTCATCTTCCGTGTCCGCAACGATGGTCTGTTCGTGCTCGACGTCGCCAAGACCGACATCGCCATCCGCGACGCCGCGGAGAAGCTGGCGAAGTTCGACCCCAAGCGCATCCTGTTCGTGAGCCAGCGCCAATACGGCCACACGCCCGTGAAGGAATGCGCCACCGCCATCGGCGCCACCGCCATCGCGGGTCGCTTCATGCCCGGCACCCTCACGAACCCCATCACGCCCAACTTCATGGAGCCCGATGTGCTGGTTCTGACGGACCCCCTCGGCGACGCCCAAGCGATGCGCGAGGCCCTGAACATCCAGATCCCCATCTTCGGTCTCTGCGACAGCAACAACGAGACCAAGGGCCTGGACCTGGTCATCCCCGCCAACAACAAGGGTCGCCGCAGCCTGGCGCTCGTGTACTGGCTCCTGACCCGCGAGATCCTCGTGGCCCGTGGTGACCTGAAGGACCGCGCCGACTTCCAGATGGAAGTGGACGACTTCGAAGCCTCCCTGTAACCCCCCTTTCCCACCCTGCCTGGAGAAAATCCCATGGAAATTCCCGTCATTCTGACCCCGATTGCTGCCGTGGTTGCCCTTGTGGCTGCTGGTCTGCTCTCGATCTCCATCCTGAAGGCCAAGACTGGCACGAAGAAGATGGTCGAGATCAGCGATGCCGTCAAGCAAGGCGCCATGGCCTACATGAACCGCCAGTACAAGACCATCGCCGTGGTCGCCGCCGTCATCACCGTCGTGTTTGCGATCGTGACCCTCGTGCAGCCGACCGGCGTCGCCAAGGACCTCTGGCTCTGGACCACGGTCGGCTTCGTCGTCGGTGCTCTGTTCAGCGCCCTGAGCGGCTACATTGGCATGAACATCGCCGTGCGCGCCAACGTGCGCGTCGCCCACGCGGCCCGTGATGGCCTCAAGGGCAGCCTCGCCATCGCCTTCCGCGGCGGTGCCGTCAGCGGCCTCGCCGTGGCCGGCCT
>JBFKLD010000097.1:0-5683 GCA_041630755.1 Thermoplasmatota archaeon | reverse complement strand
TCGTCACCATCCGGGTCACCTTCGTGCCCGTCTGGGAGGAGGATGCCGAGGCAGCCCACATGCGATCCGTCGAGAACCTGATGGTCCAGTTCAAGGCGGACATGGACAAGCAGATCGACAACGGCACGGCCTCGCCGCAAAGCCACACCATCCCCATGAGCGATCGGCGGGCGAGCCGCCTGTTCACGCGGGTGACGCTGCCAAGCGAAGTGGCGCTGAGCATTGGCGACAAGCCCATGGCCATCGAAGCGTCCTCGATCTTGATCCAGGAGCAGAACAGCCTCAGCACGCGCGGCATCGCGGAAACGTGGACGGCTGTCACCGCCGGGGACCAGATCCAAGATGTGACCAGCATGGAGCACTTCCGGCTACGCATCAACAGTCCCGCCACGCAGGCAGGCAGAAGCGTGACGCTTCGCGTGTTCGACGAGGCCACCAATGACGTGGGCCAGATGCGCGTGCGCGTCGTGGGCCAGGGGCCCGGAAACTACAGCATGGAAGTGCGCACCCTCGATCGAGACGGCAACGTCCTCTATGACGGCGCGGACGTGCATCCAAATGCGTACTCGCCAAGCCATTGGTACGTGGACGTGCTGGACCGGCGATTCCTGTACAACCAAGTGCTTGCGGCAGCCGATGGCCCGTACACTGTGCAATTTGACCTGAGCGGATTGGTCCTCGCGCAGACGGCCACCTACACCCAGGAAGACCCCAGCGGCGCGCGCATCCTGATTGCCGGTGGCGGGCAGGAGCGCAGCCCGTGGAACACAACATACGTGGGCGGCACGCTCGAGTACCGCGCACGAAACGAATTCTTCTCGGACCAGACGTTCTACCTGGAAAACGGCGCGTTCATCCTGAAGCAGGAGGAGGGCGCGGTCATCAAGGTGCCTCCGCACTTCGATTCGCGCCTCGTGCTTGGCACGCTGCGAGTGGACCTGACGGTTCCGAGCTTGCGCGGCGATGCCGTGCAGAAAGCCAGCACAAGCCCCGCAACCATCGACACCGTGCCGATGGGCCACCGCAGCGTCTCGGGGCTCACCAGCGGCTTCAACATCACGATCACCACGGCGTTTCCCGACCTCTGGGAGCGTCTCTGGACCGACCGCCTCGAGGCGGCCGGCCTGGCGTCGGCCAGCGGCCATTTCACGACCGCGACGACTCCCACGACTGCCACACTGCGCGTGGCCGGCTTGGACGCCCTCCAGGGCCCCGGCGACGCACGCGATGTGTTTCTGACCGTCCGGCAAGCGGACATGAATCTCTCCATCACTATCTGAGGCCCCCCTATGGCTGACAAGGACCGAAAATTGCAGAAGCTTCTCGCCGCAAAAGGAAAGGCGGCAGACGACACGGACGAACCGAAGGTGAAGGCCAAGTCCTTCCGCGCTCCCAAGGAGCGCCAGCGCCAGCCGGCAGAACCGCCGACCAGCGTCCCTCTCGACAAGCCGTCGGACAAGCCGGAGGAAGTGCCTCTCAATCCCGTGGATGAGCTGACGAAGAACGAATCCAAGGAGCTCATGAAGGCTCTCGAGCGCCAGCAGAAGCTGCGCCGGGAGCAAGAGAAGGAAGAAGCCAAGCGCCTCCAGGCCATGGCCAAGGAGCTCCTCAAGAAGACCCAGGACGAGGAGAAGATCACGCAACGGCTGGACAAGCACGAAGACTGGGTCCACCGCATGGCGTCTGAGCTTGGCTTCGACCCCGATCGCCCGATCACCGATGTGCCGCCGGTGCCCGAAGGCATGGAGCAAGTGGATTTCCAACCCATGCGCAAAGGCAAGGCCTACATCCGCATCCTCTACGACACGGCCACCAATTCGCACCTGTACGAAGTCATCGAGCCGGAGCTCAACGAGACCGAGAAGGAGATCATGCATTTCCTTCGCGACACGCTCATCCGCACACTGGATGGGCGCCAGGGTGCCGAGGGCGATACGGACTGGGAGGATGTGCTGCTGCACGCAATCCAGCAAGCCATCCTGGACCACAGCATCCTCATTGACGACATCTCCACGCAGCGCATCCAGTACCACCTGGTGCGGGACTTCTTGGGTTACGGCCGCATTGACGCCATGATGAGCGACCCGATGCTCGAGGACATCTCCTGCGATGGTCCCGGCATCCCGGTGTACGTGTTCCACCGCACGTACGAGTCGGTGCGCTCGAATGTGGTGTTCAAGAACGACTTGGAGCTGGATTCGTTCGTCATCCGGCTTGCCCAGCGCAGCGGCAAGCACATCAGCATCGCCGAGCCGATCCTGGACGCCACGCTGCCGGACGGCAGCCGTCTCCAGACGACACTCAGCCGTGAGGTCACCAGCCGCGGCAGCAGCTTCACCATCCGCAAGTTCCGGTCGGACCCGTTCACGCCGCCGGACTTGGTGCAGTACGGGACCATGGACGCTCGCATGTGCGCGTTCTTCTGGCTCGTGATTGAAAACGGCTTCAGCTTGATCATGGCCGGCGGCACGGCGTCCGGAAAGACCACGACGCTGAATGCCATCTGCCAATTCATTCCGCCAGACCGCAAGGTGGTCACGATCGAGGACACGCGTGAGATCAACCTGAACCACGAGAACTGGATCGCCGGCATCACCCGCAGCGGCTTCGGCGGCCAGCTCATCAACGGCCAGCCCGCGGGTGCCATCAGCATGTACAAGCTGCTCGAGGCGGCCCTGCGCCAGCGGCCGGAGTACTTGATGGTCGGTGAAGTGCGTGGTGGAGAAGCCTTGACGCTCTTCCAGGCCATGGCCACGGGGCACACGGTGTACTCGACCATGCACGCAGATTCGGTGCCCAGCGCCGTGTACCGTCTCGAGAACCCGCCCATCAATGTTCCGCGCCTGATGCTTCAGACCCTCGATGTCATGGTCATCCAGCGCCAAGTGCGCACCAAGCAGACCATGCGCCGGCGCGTCATCGAAGTCACCGAGATTGTCGGCTTCGATCCTGAAACGCGCGAGCTTCTGACCAACACGGTGTTCCGCTTCGACCCCGCCACGGACACCCACCGTTTCCTCGGCCGGTCCAGCTTGCTGGACATGGTGATGCAGAAGAAGAACCTCAGCGAGAAGGAACTGCAGCTCGAGTGGCAAAACCGCGTGGAGTGCCTGGAATGGCTTCTGGAGCACAACGTGCGCGACTTGCGCGACGTGAACCGCGTCGTCACGGAGTACTACCAGCACCGCGAACGTCTGATGGATCGGCTGCGCGCCAGTGGCCCCCCCGAATCCTACGAGAACGCGACTGCGGCTGTGAAGGCCGTCACCGGGGAAGCCAAGGGCGTCTCCGCGCAGCCGCTTGCGCTGGACGCCGAAACTCCGGGGCCTGCAGTTGGAGTCAATGGCTCCGGAGCAGCCGCGGAAGTGGCTGCCGGAGCGGCTGTTGGAGCTGCCGCGGGCGCCGCAGAGGACGCCTCCCACGACTCGTCCGAAGCGACCCCAAGCGAAGCATCGGCCGCACCGGCGTGGAACGTCCTCGAGGAGGAATAAGTGGCACTGCACGGCTTCCAGCGTGCCGGATACCGCCTGTTTGGCAGGCTGGCTGCCAAGCGCAGCGAAGAGAACCCGCGTCTGCGCATGTCGCTGCAGCGGGCCCACATCACTGTCCGGCCCGATGTCTACCTGTCAAGCATCTACTTCGCGATGTTCATGGCAGGCTTGGCCATCCTTGTGCCCCTGGTGCTGCTTTTCGTGGCAGCCGTGGCAGGCGTCGGAGTCGTGCCCCTTCGCATCGTCTTCTTCATGATGCCTGCGCCGTTCTTGCTCGCGGCGAGCATCTACCTCACGTTGTTGATCTTGCCCGACATGAAATCCTCGGGCCGCGCACGCAGCATTGATGCGCGCCTGCCGTACGCGCTCAACTACATCGCGACGATGTCCAGCGCCGGCGCCACGCCGCAACGGATCTTCGAAAGCCTCGCCACGAACGCCTTGTACGGTGAGGTCAAAAACGAAGCCGCGTGGATCGCCCGTGACCTGAATCTTCTCGGGCTGGACGTCGTGACGGCGCTCAATGAAGCCATTGATCGCACACCGTCCATCAAGTTCCAGGATTTCCTTCAAGGCACCATCACGGCGCTGACGTCGGGGGGTGACCTGAAGGCGTACTTCCTCGGCAAGGCCGAGCAGTACTTGTTCGAGAACCGCCAAGAGCAAGAGAAATTCTTGGAGAGCCTCGGCGTCTTGGCCGAAAGCTTCGTGACCGTCGTCGTGGCGGCGCCCTTGTTCCTGATCGTGCTGCTGTCTGTGATGACCAGCTTCGGGGCAAGCCCCGAAGAAGTGCTCACGTTGGGCTACTCGATCATCTTGCTCATGCTGCCCATCAGCCAGATGGGCTTTGCTGCGACGATCAAATTCATGACCCCGGAGAGCTGAAATGGAAGAATACACAGAAAGCACTCGCCGCAAGGAACTGGCCATCGTTTTTGGCATCCTGCTTGGTGTCGTGGCCGGCCTCGCCGGTGCCATGTTCACTGTTCTCGACTTCTTGCCCGGTGCCCAGTCGGCGCCCGGCTTGTTCTTGCTCGGTCTGGTGGCCACTGGCGCGACGTACATGATCAGCTTCGACGTCGACACGATGCGCGTGCTGCTTCGCAAGAAGACGGGCGGCACCCGCTACGACCAGCTCAAGCGCTGGACGCGCCTGAAGGCCGCCAGCTTGTTCCTGGCGCTCATGGTCCTGATTGCGCTCATCGTCCTCGTGATTGCGGCCCTGAAGCGCGTCGGACTGGTGGACATCGACCCCTCCGCGGATGTCCTGGACCGTGTCATGGCGATGCTGTTTGCCGCCACGGCCGGCGTGGTCGCCTACGCGCACTACCAGAGCCTCGGTGTCCAGCTGGAACGTGACCGCAACGCCACGAAGCGGGCCTACAATTGGCTGGGCATCGCCATCGGCATGGTGCTGGCGTTCTTCGGTTTCCTGATTCCGCGCATCGCCGGTGGCATCGGGCCCTTCGAGCAGACGGACGGCGTGTTCGTCCACCTGCTCGGCCTGGCTGTGCTGGGGGCGACGCTGTTCGTGACGCGTGGATTGCCCACGCCGTACGCCGTCTTCAGCCAGGACTCCGGCCCCTACAAGGGACGCAGCTACTTCAGCCGCAGCAAGAACGTCCTGATGCCCACGCTCATGGCGTTCGGCATGCTGTTCGTGCTGTTCTTGCTGTTCCTGTTCTTTGGTGTGGAGCTGCTGGGCGACGTCCAAGTCATCCTGCGAAGCGGTGTCGTGCTTGCCGTGGTCGGCTTGCTTGCCGTGGCCATGATGGTCAGCTTTGGTGCCAGCGTGTTCTTGGCGCGCCAAGAAGACAAGGTCGTCTTGTACACCAAGAAGCGCGACCAAGCGGACATCACGGAGCTGTGGATCCTCGGCATCAGCATGTCGCTCGCCGTGATCTTTGGCATTCTCGCCTTTGTCCACGCGCAAGTCAAGCCCCTCTTTGCGCTCGGGCCTCTTCGCTGGCTTGACATCCTGACGCTCGCCATCCTGACGGCCATCGGCCCCATCGGGTTCTACCGCGCCAGCCAGGCCACCAAGATCCGCCGGCTGGAAGACCGCTTCCCTGACTTCTTGCGCGACTTGGCCAGCAGCCACAAAGGTGGCTTGACGCTACCTTCGGCGGTGCAAGTGGCCAGCAAGGGTGACTATGGAACACTCACGCCCGAGATCAACAAGATGGCCGACC
>JBFKLD010000096.1:0-5719 GCA_041630755.1 Thermoplasmatota archaeon | reverse complement strand
CGCCCCAGGCTTGGGTGTCATCGGCGTCGCAGCAGCGCTATGGCTAGCGCGGCCACGACGAGCGCGAAGGGCATAGGCACGGACGCGGTCGCCGACACTTCTGGCGGCGCGGGAGCCAGTGGCGCGGGCGCCGGTTGGGCCAATGGAATCATGCTTGGCACATTGCCGCTGCGCGGTTGGTAGGCCTGGATCGTCCCTGAGGAGGGATTCTCACGTTCTTGCACAGGCTCCTCGGCAGCGTCTTGCGCGGAGTCTTGCGGTGGCGCAGCCTGGCTGGTGGTGTCCACATAGTCGCGCTGGGGCAGGTGGTCGCCGAAGGTGCGCGGGGGGTCACAGCTGTCGCCTCGGCCGTCGCCGTCACTGTCATGCTGGTAGGGGTTGTAGGTGTCGGGGCAGTTGTCCCAGTGGTGAGGGACCCCGTCGTTGTCGGCGTCCATCGGTGCAGCTTGCGTGCCGCCGTTGCCTGCGCCGCCGTTGCCCCCGTTGCCCCCATTGCCCCCGTTGCCGCCGTTGCCAGCGTTGCCGCCGTTGCCGCCGTTGCCACCGTTGCCCCCGTTGCTGCACGGCAGGGGCCCGCACGTGCCGTTGATGTGCACGTACGCCGTGGCTTGGGCCTTGTGTGTGCCCGAATCAACCTCGTAGACGAAGGAATCAATGCCGCCCCAACCGCCTTGCACGGTGTAGTTGAATGAGCCGTTGTTGTAGACGGTCACCGTTCCGTGCTGTGGCGGCGTGAGAAGGGTGACCTTGGCGATGCAGGGCACGGGCAGATCGTCATTGGCGAGCAATCCGCGCTCGGCGGGTGGGAAGACCGTGCCTGCCGTGTTGAGTTCCCAGAATGCCAGATCTTCCACGTCGCCGTTGCCGTCGCGGTCGCCGTCATTGTGGGCCGCGAGGGCGCCGTCGGTGTGCAAGCGCATGCGGAACTCGAGCAGGTGCGGGCCGTTGAACGGACTCGCGGTCGAGTCGGCAATCTGCAAGATGGGCATCGTGGCGCTCGGGCCCTGCAATCCAATGACGCCACCATCATCGTAGCCTCGCTCGACGGCGATGATGATGTCGTTGTTGGACCAGAGCTGGATCTGGAACGTGTAGCCTGGGTTGTGGACCACGGGTTGCTTGGGGTGCAGCACGCTCAGGTGGACATTCTCCCACTGTGCCACCCACACTTGGTGTATGCCTGCCGTGTAGCTGTGCGTGTAGAGAGCACCGGTGGTCGGATCGACATCCTCCCACAGGCCCGCGATGAAATTGGATGGGCCCGTGGCTGGAAGGTTCTCTGGGGTCCAGGGCGTGGGTCCGCTGCTGCCGAACCACACAAACCCATTGGCGTTGATGTTCGCGGCTGTGTGGCTCTGGTGCCAATACTGGAATGCGAAGGGCAGTGCCACGGCGACGTCGCCATCATCGCCGGTGGATTGCGTGGTGCCATTCGGGCTCACGTCCACGAACAAGCCCGATTCCAGGTGCGCCGTGTAGCGCACCTTGTTGGACGCATCGCACACATCTTCCAGGGGGGGCTGGGTGTGGCTGGCTTGCGCTGTCGCAAGAAGCAGCAAAGGCACAATCCATGCAATGTTCCGACCCACCAGGAAAGGGAGAAGACTCGAGAAATTTGGGTCTTTGGGTCAGGCAGCGACGGCCACGGGCAGCTGCGTCGCGATGGCGCCGGGGTACACGTGGACGCTTCGTCCGACCTTCTCGCGGCGCACCAAGCCTGCGGCCTCGAACCGGTCCAGGTGGTACCGGACGGCCTTGGGCGTGACGCCCAGGCTGGATGCCAGTTCGCCCACGGCCAATCCGGGGGCGGCCATGATCTTGTCCAGGGCACTGCGAGCGATGTCTGCCTTGAGGACGCTGCTTGCCTCCATGACCTTGCGGTCCATGGCTGCGGGGAAGTAGCAGGTGTAGCCGCCGGCCTGGCGCTGGCGAACCAATCCCGCATGGGTGAGCATGCGCAGATGGTGCTCGAGGACGCCGTTGCCGCGGCCCGTGGCACGCACAAGGGCTTGGAAGTGGATGCCGGGGTCGCCTTCGATCGTGTCAAAGACTTCCTGGCGCACGGGGTGTTCCAGCAGGTCGTTGGTTTCGATGCGGGTGAATGCGAGGAATCCGAGGAACCGGAGGATGCGGGGCCACGCGGCGTAGGCACCGACGGCCACCAGGGCTGCCGCGCCGTAACCGAGCGCCACTTGGCCCACGGCGGTTTCTGGCAGCGGCACCGGTGCGGAGGCCGCCTTGGGCAGCGCCGGAACGACGGGCACCAAGGGTTCTTCGAAGACGATGGGCTCCAGCGTCGGGGTCTGCTTGGGCGGATCTGCGGGGGGCTGGAATCCGCCAGCCATGAAGACCACTTGGGGCTCCGGCAGGGCGCGGCAGGGGTGGCGCACGACATGGCGCTCGTTGTCCATGTCGCGGACCGTGAGCTGGATCCAGTAATTGCCGGGCTGCGTGTACACGTGCTGCGTGGGGGCTTCCGCGCGGGTGAACGCGACGTCCACTTGCCCGTCGCCCCAGTCCCACTTGGAGTGGAGGGCGTGGCCGGTCGTTGTGTCGCGGATGTGCACGACGAGGCCGTCGGCATCGGAGGAGCACGTGAACCCGGCCTTGACGGGGGTGGGCGCGATGGCCAGCACCGGTTCAGGTTCCGGCGCAAGCGTCGGCAGGGCCACGTCGATGGGAAGCGGCTCCACTTCTGGCAGCTCCAGCTCCGGCAAGTCGATCCGGTAGACCTCTGCGGCGGGGCTCTCGAGGAACGCGCTGACCGCGGAGAGGGCTTCGGGCAGGATGGCTTGCGCAGGCGCAGCTGCAACAAGCAGCAGGACTGCGGCGAGAACCATCCGACTCAACGCCACGACGTTCGGTTCAAACTAGATAAGATATTCGGGGGAATCGTTCCCTTGTTGCCCTTGGGGGCCTCGTGAGGCCGATCCGGCAAGCTGCCGCGCCGCACGTGGTCCTTCGAGTGGGCCCGCCCGGATTTGAACCGGAGTCCATGGCTCCCAAAGCCACGAGTATACCAAACTAACCCACGGGCCCGTGGGGATGCGCCCACCCTGGGGGGTGGTTTGAACCCTTTGGCTCGCGCCCCTTGAGGCGTGGCTTTTTCTATCCTGCCAATCAAACGAAAGACCATGCGCAGCGCAATCGTGGGGCTCGCCTTGGCTCTCGTGCTTGCCGGGTGCGCCGACCCGGAGCCGGCAGACCCCGGCACCGACCCGTCCGACCCGCCCGCAGGCACCGCACCGGCCGAGCCCGCACCGCCGTCGGAACCGGCCGCGATCGTGGAGGTCCTCAACGAGACCGCTCGCCAGGGACTGCCAGGAGGTACTGGTTCTCTCAGCTTCGATGTCCCCGGCGGATACATGGAGCTCTTTCTGACCGCTCGGGATGGCACAACCTTGCGCGGGGACATTTCGATGATCCTGCGCGACCCCGGCGGCAACGAAACCCAGCTGCTGACAGGCACCTACGTCCACGACGACGCGGGTTCGAGCCCTGTTCCCTGCGCCTGCGAATGGCGCATCAACAACCCCGGCGCCGGCACGTGGACCCTCGAGTGGACCGTGCAAGGCGACATGACGCTGCCGCTGCGCGGCCTGGCGCAGTGATTCCACAAGCAATGGCCGGAAACGGCTTTTTGCCCCGCTTCCCTGGAGGCAGTATGCCTGTCTGGAGTGACACTGACTTTCTTGCCGCCGTCGACGCCGGCCGCTTCGCCGCCAAGCCCTGGCGCCCCGAAGACCTGACCCCCAACGGCCTCGACTTGCGCATCGCCCACGTGGCCATCCCCGGACAGACCGAGGAGCCCGTGTCGGAAGGCACCGTCACCGTGCCCCCCATGACGCGCTTTGCCATCGGCACCGAAGAGTTTCTGGAGATGCCCGAGGACGCCGTTGGCAGCCTCTGGATCCGCAGCAGCTACGCGCGCCGCGGCGTGCTGGCAAGCTTCGGGAAGGTGGACGCAGGCTTCCACGGAAACCTGACCGTCGGCGCCTTCAACGCCAGCAGCGAGCCCCTCGAGATCCCCATCGGTGACCGCTTCTGCCAGATCGTCATGGAAGAGCTTGCCAGCCCGCCCCAGGCGGCATACGCCGAGAAGTCTGGCAACTACCAGGGCCAGACCGGCGTCACGATGGCGCGCTAGTGCTGCCCGTCGTCCAAAGCGACGGCAACCCGTGCTTTGCGCACAGCTGCAGCCAATGCTGCCACGACATCGAGATGATCCTCACCGAAGCGGACCTGGAGCGACTTCGTGCCGTGCGACCCGAGGACGACTTCTGGTTCGAAGCGGATGATGGCTACTTGCAGCTGCGCACCAGCGACAAGCCCGGCCTCTACCCCGGCGCAAAGCCCTGCCTCTTTCTTGGGCCCGACGGGCGCTGCGGCGTCCACGAAGTGCGCCCCGAGGGGTGCCGGCTTTACCCCGCCGTCTGGGACGAAGGCTTGAGGGAAGTGGTGCTCGATGAAGACTACTGCCCCCACACGGACGAATTCCACGCCGACCAAGCCACAGGCACCGCGTTGCAGGAATTGGCTGCCCGGCTCGAAGCCGAACGGGTGCAGCGTCAAAGGGCCGGACCTTAAGCCCTCAAGCCGGGTTGCCCCCCAATGAGCGAATTGCTTGCCAACGTGGCCATGGGTGCTGCGGTGCTCCTCACCGGCGTCGCGGCACTTCTGTTCGTGGTCGGCATCATCAGCTGGCGCCGCGTCCGGCACCCGCGGCTCTTCTGGGTCGCGGGCGCATTTGGCATCTTGGTCCTGCAAGGCTTGTTCTTCATGCGCCACGCCTACGACGCCCGTGGTCTCATCGCCGAAGAAGGCCTGCAAGCCACCCCCGTCGTGGGGGCTACAATCTTGAGCCTCGGCGTGGCTGCTGCCCTCTACTTGGCCGCCCTTCGCCGCTGAACCATGCCTCCGCCAAGCAAGGAAGACGTGCTTGATCTGAAGGTGCGCCGCCGCATCGTCAAGGCCGTCGAAGAGAATCCTGGGCTGCACCTGCGCGCCCTTGCAGAGAAGCTTGACTTGGCGCTTTCCACACTCGAATACCACTGCTACCACCTCGTGAAGCATCACTGCCTCACCAGCCGCCAAGACGGTGGCTACAAGGCGTTCTACCCCGCCGAGGGCATGGACCGCCGTGACAAGGACATCTTGTATCTCATCCGGCACGAGGCGCCGCGGCGCATCTGCGGCCACTTGTGCCTCCATCCTGGATCGACGCCCAAGGACCTCAAGGCCGTCGTCAAGCTCAGCCCCGCCACGCTCAGCTTCCACCTCAAGAAGCTGCGCGAGGCGGGCATCACCGAAGAGGAGCCTGCTGGGCGCACAAAGAAGCTCTTTCTCGCGGACCCGGAGCGGGTGGCGGGCGTGCTGGTCACGTACCGTGGGTCGTTCCTTGACGACGCCGTGGACCGCTTCGCAAGCGCGTGGCTCGATCTTCACCCGCCGACGCGCAAGGCCGCCTCAACCCCGGCGCAGCCCAGGGATGCCGACGATGCCATGGAGGGCGAGGACGCCGGCGCCACGGAAGGGGGCGAGGGCGACGGCGCCACGGAAGGGGGGGAGGCTGCCGACGCTGCGCCTGCGGCTGCAGGCGACGCCGCCGACACGCCGGCGGTCACCCTTCCGGGGCCGGCCGAGGAACCGGCCCGCCCGTCCGGCCTCGCGGCACGGATGGATGAGTCGCGTGGCCAAGAGCGCGATTAGTATTCGTCTT
>JBFKLD010000095.1:0-5787 GCA_041630755.1 Thermoplasmatota archaeon | reverse complement strand
TCTGGACCGGCCGCGTGGTCGTGCTCACGGGCGACGAAGATGCCGCATGGGACGCCGTGGGGCCCGCGCTGGATGCGGTGCGTGCGGCAGGGTTGCCCCTGCCCGAAGTGGATGTGTTCGGGGAAGAGGAGAAGATCGAAGGCGACCTTCTACGCTAGATGGCGTCCACAAGCCACGACAGGCCCACGTACGTCGCCACACCGATGGCCACCAGGATGCCAATCTTGACGAGCGTGATGGCGGTCTTGATGACGAAGCGGACGATGAGGAGGCCGATCACCAGCACGGCGATGCCAAGAACAATCGGCAACGGTGCGCCGAAGTCCACCAAGAGGATGGGGTCCATGCGGCTCCATCGCTGCCGCTGCGTTTAGCGTTTCACAATCAGACGCCAAGCGCCTTCCACAAGCGCTTGTGGTCCAAGCGGTACGTCCACGTGTTGGGATTTCCCTCTTCCTTGACCCGCAACGCCAGCTGCGCATCACCACGCCGGGCGAACTCCTTGAGGTCCGTCACCATGTCCTCGCCTTGGAGGCGGTCTGCGACCTCGTCCTCGTACGTGTCGTAGTGGAACGGCATCGTCAGACCCGTGGCCACTGTCTTGATTGTGCCCTTGCCCTTCAATCCGGTCACCATCACCAATTCGCCCGTCAGCTCCCGCTCGTGGGCGTCGCGGGCAGGATTCGGGAACCACCGGTTGCACTCCGCGCACAGCAATTCGCCGACCTCCTCGAGGCCTTCCACATCCTCATGGTCCTCAAGGACGCGCATCAGAACGCCATCCTTCAGGGCCAGGAACATGCGCGTCGATCCGCAGTGGTCGCAGGCGTACACAATCCCGCGCAAGCATCCCGCGCGCTTGAACGTCACCCTTCAATGGGGTGGGTGCGATGCGCACCCGTGGAGTTTCCGCCTTTCGAGCACGCGCAGCTTCTTGGCAAAGCCTGGCGCCACGGCCCCCCGAAGCACAACCTCGGTGGCAGCGGCTACTACGCCGACACCTGGCTCGACCGCGGACTGCCACCACTTGATCCTGCCGAAGCAGACCCCATGGGCCTCAACCTGCACGCAGAAACGCATTTGCGGGACCGCCTCGCCAGCCGCTTCGAGCACGACCCGCGCGGCACCCTCGTCACGTGCGGCACCACTGGCGCCAACACAACCGTGCTGCACGCGTTCATCGAACCCGGATGCAACGTCGTCATTGAACGTCCCACGTACACGCCCCTGGCCAACGTGGCGCAAGCCTTGGGTGCTGAGGTGCGGTACGTGGACCGCGGTTGGGGGTTGGACCCAGACGACGTCACGCAGGCCGTCGACAGCGAGACCGCGCTCATCATCCTAAGCTCGCCCAACAACCCCACAGCCACGGTGGCAACGGGGGACGAATTGCGGGCGTTTGGCGAAATTGCCGAAGATGTGGATGCGCATGTGCTCGTGGACCAAGTCTACCGGGAGCTGACCGACCATGCCGTCGGCGCGCAGATGCACTCGCGCGTCATCACCACCGCAGGCCTCAACAAATGCTGGGGCGCGCCAGGCTTGCGCATTGGCTGGCTGCTTTGCGACCCCGCCTTGGGGCCCCGCCTCGTAGACATCCACCGCTCCACCCACCTCGCGCCGCCCGTCGCCAGCGAAGTGGCCGCCGCCGTGATGCTGGAGCACGAAGCGCTGTGCCGGCAAGAGCTGGACAAGCGGCTTGACGAGAACTATCCGGCCTGGGTCCAGTGGTGCGAGGAGCGCGGCCTGGAGCACGGCCCGCGCGGGCTTGTCAACTTCGTGGACCTGAACGTGCGGCATGAGGATGCGCTGGCAGCAGGGGTGCTGATCTTGCCCGGCCGCGTCTTCGGGTGGGAAAGCCATGCCCGCATCGGTTTGGGTGTGTCGGCGGATGCCTTTGGCGCAAGCCTCGCGGCGCTGGGGGCCTTGTAGGCCCGAAAGCCCGATCTGCCGTTTCCGGCATTCCAAAAGGGAAGAGGTCCATTTTGGCCGCATTGGCCGCGGGGAACATTCCCACGTGGTCAAGTACGGAGCTTCCGTGAAGTGGTCAATGCGCGCCGTCCTCTGCCTGCTTCTGCTGGCCCTGCCCGTGGCGGGTCAGCCAGCGGAGGCTCCTGAGGCGGTCCGGGTCGTGATGGTGGACAATGGCTTGCCCTTTGGCACCATCCTTGGAGGCCAGGGTCAAGGCATTGTCCCCGACATGCTGGCCCTGGCAAGCATCCATGGTGGGGTGCCGTTCGAACTGGTGCCGGTCCCCGACTACCCAGAAGCCGCCGCGCGAGTGCGCGACGGGACCGCGGACGCCTATGGCCCGACGGTCATCGTGCCCGGTTCCGGGCTCGCATACAGCGAGCCGTTTGCGTGGGCGCGCCTCGGGTTCTGGGTGCTTGAAGGCCGCCCGAGCGACCAGGCATTTGCGCGCATCGCGCATTGGAACGGCAGCATCGCCGCCGATTTCCTGGCCGAAGCCTACCCCAATGCCCAACGCGTGCCCGTTGATGCCGCACGGGCCGGCCTCGATGCCCTGCGGCGCGGCGAGGTGGATGCCTACTACGGAGGCCTGGCCGATGTTGGGCATCTGGTGCGCAACGCAGCCGTGACGGGCATCCGGCAGCAGGGGGAACCCCAGCAGGTCCTCGAAACGCGCTTCGCCGGAAGTCCGGAGGCGATTGCGGTCATTGACGAAGCCCTTGCCAAAGTCCCGGCCGATGCGCGGCTTGCGGTCTACATCAAATGGACTGGCACAGACCTGGGTCCCGCCCAGGACACCACGCCCGCGTGGCTCATCTGGCTGCTCACCGGATCCATCGCCTTCGCCGGGCTTGCCCTCGTCGCCGTCGTGGTCTTCCGGCAGCAGGTTCGCCACCACACGCAATCCGTTCGGCAGGATCGCGACCGCCTCCGCCGCGTGATGGACGCCGATCCGTCCGGCCTGATGGTCGTGGACAGCCAGGGCGTGCTGCGCTACATCAACCCCCGCGCCGCGAAGCTTCTTGGCGTCGGCGACGTCGTGGGGAAATCTCTGTACGACGGGTGGGCCGCACTGGACATGGACGGCAACCCGCTGCCCGAGGCAGACCTTCCGCTGCCGCGCGCTCTGGCTGGTCACACCATCGCCGGGCAGCAGTGCCGCTTGCGCAGCCCCAGCGGCAAGGAGCTGGCAGTCTCCCTGAACGCCGCGCCGCTGATTGAGAACAACGTCCGCGGCGGCGTCGTCTTCGCGTTTGCGGACCTGACCCCCATGCAGGCATTCGAAGAGGCAGACCGTGTTGCATTCATCCGACGCATCGAGCTTGCGCGTCTCGAAGAGATGGACCGGTTCAAGACCCAGTTCATCAACGCCGCCGCGCACGAGCTCAACACGCCGCTGACACCCATCCGGATCCAGCTGCACATGCTGCAAAGCGAAGCCCTCGGGCAGCTTGACGAAAAGCAAGCCAAGGCGCTGCACCTGCTTGACCGCAACTTCGACCGCCTGGGCATGCTCGTCGGCGACATGCTCGACGTCGCGCGTGTGCAAAGCGGCCGCCTCGAGATCCGTCCGAAGGAAGTGGACGTTGCACCCATCGTCAAGGAAGCCATCGACATTTTCGCGGACCAAGCGGAACTGCAGCGCGTGGAGCTGGATGCTCAGGTGCCCGACAGTGCCCGCGCCTGCGTGGACGTGCCGCGCTTCAGCCAGATCCTGTACAATTTGCTCTCCAACGCGCTCAAGTTCACGCCCCCGGGCGGCCACGTGGCTCTGCGGACGCACGAAGCCAACGACATGCTCGTGGTCTCCATCCAGGACTCCGGCGCAGGGATGGACCCGTCGCAGATTGCCAAGCTGTTCCATCCGTTTGCCCGCGTGCACACGGCCGTGCCCCATGCGCCCCCCGGAACAGGCTTGGGTCTGTACATCACGAAAGGGTTGGTGGAGCTGCATGGGGGGACCATCGACGTCACGAGCCCCGGACCGGACCAGGGAAGCACATTCACCTTCCGCATCCCCATCCACGCCCGGGCCGAGGACGCCGCCCCGGTCCCGCAGAGTTCTTCACCGTCTTCTGAGTCCGCCGCTTCGTGAGCCGCATCGTCCACGTGCATGCACGTGAGGTCCTCGATTCCCGCGGAAACCCGACCGTCGAAGCTGAAGTGACGACCGATTCCGGTGGTCGCGGACGCGCCTTGGTGCCAAGCGGTGCCAGCACCGGCACGCACGAAGCCGTCGAGCTTCGCGACGGCGGCGGCCGCTACATGGGCAAGGGATGCCGCGACGCGGTGCGCAACGTGAACGAGGAGATTGCGCCGGCCGTGGCGGGCATGGATGTCTTCGACCAGGCCGGCTTGGACCAAGCGATGATCGAGCTTGATGGCACCGCCAACAAGGGCCGCCTCGGGGCAAACGCCGTGCTGGCGGTCAGCCTCGCCGCAGCGCGCGCCGCGGCAGACGTCACCGGCGTGCCTCTGCACATGCACCTCGGTGGGCAGCAAGGCCGCGTCTTGCCGGTGCCGCTTCTGAACATCCTCAACGGTGGTGCGCACGCCGCCAACAACGTCAGCATCCAAGAATTCATGATTGCTCCCGTGGGCGCAAGCAGCTTCTCGGAGAGCCTGCGCATGGGCGTCGAGGTGTACCACCACCTCAAGAAGACCCTGAAGCACGAAGGGCTGGCCACGGCCGTCGGCGACGAGGGCGGCTTTGCGCCGGACCTTTCGAGCAACGAGGACGCGCTGAAGTACATCGAGAAGGCCATCGGCTCCGCGGGCTACGACCTCGGCAGCGACATCGTCTTGGCGCTCGACGTGGCCGCCACCGAGCTGTACGACGCCGACAAGCAATCCTACGACTTTGGCCAAGACGGCCGCATGGGTGCCGACGAAGTGGCTGCTTGGTACGCCGACATGTGCGACCGGTTCCCCATCAAGTCCATCGAGGACGGCATGAGCGAGGACGACCACGAAGGCTGGATCATGCTCAACGAGCGCATCGGGGACCACTGCCAACTGGTCGGTGACGACTTGTTCGTGACCAACCCCGAGCGCCTGGCCACCGGCATCCGCGACAAGGAAGCCAACTCCATCCTCATCAAGGTCAACCAGATCGGCACGCTCACGGAAACACTTGACGTGATGCGCATGGCCACGGAGGCAGGCTTCACGAACGTCGTGAGCCACCGCAGTGGCGAAACGGAAGACAGCACCATCAGCCACCTCGCGGTGGCGACCAATGCTGGCCAGATCAAGACCGGCGCCCCGGCGCGCAGCGACCGCGTCGCGAAGTACAATGAGCTTCTTCGCATCGAGGAAGGATTGGCCGGTGGCGCCCTGTGGCGCGGACCCCAGACCTTCGCGCGCTTCGGATGAAGCGACCAAAAGCGATCCGCATCCGCGGGCTCGAGAAGCGCTACGGCGACGTGCATGCCGTGCGTGGCCTCGACCTCGACGTGGAGGAAGGCGCCTTCTTCGGCTTGCTTGGCCCCAACGGTGCAGGCAAGACCACCACCATCGGCACCCTCGTTGGCCTCGTGCGCCCGACGGCGGGGTCGGTCCAAGTGTTCGGCCATGACACATGGCTCGCCCCGGCCGACGCACGGCGCGCCATCGGCTTGTGCCCGCAGGAACCCAACTTTGACGACTTTCTCGGCTGCCAGAGCATCCTTGCCTACCACGGCGGCTACTTCGGCATGCCGTACGGAAAAGCCAAGGACCGCGCCGGAGAGCTGCTGAAATTCTTCGACCTGTGGGATTACCGCAACAAGCGCACCAGCACCCTCAGCGGCGGCATGAAGCGCCGCCTCTTGCTTG
>JBFKLD010000094.1:0-5796 GCA_041630755.1 Thermoplasmatota archaeon | reverse complement strand
TGGTCGGCCTGTACGGTCAGGGCAAGACCACGACCACGGGCAAGCTGGCCAACCACTTCAAGAAGAAGGGGCTGCGCGTGGGTGTCATTGCGGCGGACGTGCACCGGCCTGCGGCCCACGACCAGCTCAAGACGCTGGCAGACCAAGTCAACGTCAGCTTCTACGGCGAGAAGCCCAAGGACGGCGAAGAGCATGGCAGCGACCGCGCCGTGGGCATCGTGGAACGGGGCATGGCAGAGCTGAAGCGCAAGCACGATGTCATCATCGTGGACACAGCGGGCCGTGACAAGCTCGAGGATGGTCTTGTCAAGGAGATGGAGGCCATCTTCAACGCCGCCAACCCAGACGAGAAGCTGCTTGTGATGGACGCCCAGGTGGGCCAGCAAGCGGCCCTGCAAGCCACGGCGTTCCATGAAGCCGTGGGCCTGACGGGCACCATCATCACCAAGCTCGATGGTACAGCCAAGGGTGGCGGTGCGCTTTCCGCCGTGGCTGCGACGGGTGCGCCCGTCGTCTTCATCGGCACCGGCGAGCACGTGGACGAGATCGAGCCCCTGGACCCCAAGCGGTTCATCGGCCGCCTGCTTGGCATGGGCGACTTGGATGCTCTTCTTGAGAAGGCCAAGGAAGCCACCAAGGGCCAAGACGCCGAGAAGATGGCCCGCAAGATGATGTCGGGCAAGTTCACGCTCCACGACATGCGCTCCCAGATGGACATGATCGGCAAGATGGGGCCCCTTGGCAAGGTGGCCCAGATGCTTCCCGGTGGCATGGGTCAGAGCCTCCAGGGCCGCGACATGGGCGCCACGCAGGAGAAGCTTGGCCAGTTCCGTGTCCTTCTGGATTCGATGACGGATGAGGAGCTGGAGAATCCCAACCTCATCAAGAGCAGCCGCATCCAGCGCATCAGCCGCGGTGCGGGCCGGGAACCAAAGGAAGTGCGTGAGCTTCTGAAGTACTACGACACGACCCGGAACATGATGAAGGGCCTCAGCAGCAACCGCAAGATGCAGCGGCAGCTGATGAAGCAGCTCAAGTTCAAGTAGCGCCCACTCGGTTGTGCCACGATGCGCCTCGCATGCGTCGTGCTTCTTCTTGCAGGCTGCGCCACGCCCATCGAGCCCACCCCTTGGACACACGCGTCTGACCCGTGGGTGGCGTATTCCTACGGCTGCGGATTTTGCAGCGGCGACCCGCAAACCCCGGAGTTCCGTGCCGTGATCCTGTACGACACGGGGCAGTTCATGGGATTTGACTACGCCCGTGAAACAGAAGGCGTCTGGATGGAACCCGGCACGGAGACGTGGACCGGCGCGGTTGAGCAAGCCGTCGCGGCATTCGCGTTGTACGCGGAAGCAGGGGTGCGCGTGCACGGCGTCCAGACAGACACGCTCACGGAGCGCGAGATGAATGACGTGCGCACCGCCATCAAGTGGGGGCTTTCACGCGCCCAAGAGCCGAGCCAGCACGACACGGTGACCGATTGCGGTGCGCAGCTGGTCGAATCCCCGGGCGTGGGCATCGGCAAGGTCGGATGCGGCTGGGATAGCGGCCCTGGATGGGCGCGGGTCCATGCAGCGATGCAGGATCTGGACGCGCGGCTGCGCTGACCGAAGGCCTCATGGGACCGCCAGACCTGGGCGGCGTGTGGCACTGACGGCCATCCTCATCGGCACCGCCGTGGCCGGCACGGCGGCCTACATGGTGTGGGCATCCAGCCGCAGGCATTGGAACGCCGGTGGCGAGGATGACAGCAAGCGCATCGAGGAGGAAGAATGAGGCACTTCGTCATCGTGAGCCACACAGGCGCCGCAGATGGGTCGTGGAGCCTCGATGACTTGTGTGGCGCCGCGGGCCGCGTGGACGTCCTGTGCCGCGCCCTCAACAGTGCGTTCTTCCTCAGCCACGGCATCCGCGACGATGTTGTCGTGGACCTGGTTTTCACGGATCCGCAGCGCCCCACCACGGTGCGGTTCACCGGAGCGGCGAACCGGTTGAACCCCGACGAGAGGAGCCTCGCCAGCCGCATCCAGAAGGCCCTTCGAGCGCGCGGGGAAGACCCTTGGTTCGACCCCTCAGAGACAGGCATCGACGTCGCACCGTTTGGCTTGGACGGCCTCGCGCTCGATCCGGCACGCCTTGTGCTGCTCGACCCCGAGGGTGAGCCCCTCGAGTCCGCGGACCTCCCAGAGGACCCGGTCTTTCTCCTGTCGGACCACCAGCCGTTCACCAAGGAAGAGTACGCCGCGCTGGCGGCTGCGACGCGGGTGAGCCTTGGACCTCACTGGTACCACGGCAATCACGTCGTGAGCTGCGTCCATTGGGTGCTTGACCGCAGACTCCAAACGCCGTAGCCGGTTCAAGGCACCGTGCGCTGGCTTGCCCTTGCCCTTGCGATCATGATGTCCGGATGCCTTGCCGAGGTCACGGAGGACCCCTGGGAGGTTCCGCAGACTCTCTACGTGACCCCTCTGGAAAGCTTGCACAGCTTGGAGCCCGCCACCACCGACGTCCCCCTGGACTGGGACTGCAATGACTACCAGCAGGGCAACACGCCCCCCACGTGGCACTCGGCGCCCATGGGTGGCGACGTCCTGGTCACCAAGGCAACGCTCCACGTGCGGTACCTGGCGCTCGGGGATGCCACCCAGTGCTTCCCGCGCAACGAATGGACGGCATGGTTTGGCACCCAGGATGCCTACGGGACGCACCCGCAGATCGATGGGCCCCCGTTCGTGCGCAATGGCGAGATCCACGACGTGGAATTCGAGCTCGCGCTGCCGCCGGGCGGCCTCGTCGTCCCCGAAGGCGAACCGTTGGCGGTGCGCATCGCAGCCTACTACAGCCCCGCTGTCCTGGCGCTCGAGACGGGCTACTCGCGGCTGGAGCTGGTGGCTTCCGAGATTGAGTTGCCGGCCACCGAAAGCCGCCTGATGCGCGCCCGCGAGGTGAGCGTGGGAGGATTCCTGTGCACAAGCGGCACCAGCGCCCCCGGTGCACCAGGCACCGCCAATGTGACGTTCGAGGTGCTGCCGACGGACCGCGAGATCCACGTCACGACGGGCGCATCCGGTTTCGGATCCGACATCGACGTGGTGATCCTGAACCCCGACGGCGAGTACGTCTGGGGCGGCCTCAGCAGCGGTGACGAAGAGCAGGTCCACTTGTACGGCTCGTTCAAACCAGGCCTCTGGACGGCGCAAGTGTTCGCGTGCACGCCGAGTGCCGTGACGGTGCCCATCGAGATTGATGTGCGCGAAACCTTCCTCTGAAGGCTTCCAGAGCCACACGGGCAAGGAAAGAAGGGAAAAGGGAGCTTCGCGCGCTTACGGTTGCGGAGCTTCGAAGTAGTATTCCGGTCCGCGCTCGACGGTCGGCAGCTTCAGCACGCTGACTTCACCGAGCTCGAGGTTCACGCCGTTTGGCGGAATCGTGGGGAGGCGGTCGCCGTCGGTGAAGACCCACATGCGCAGGACCAGTTCGTGGCCCGCGGGGACGACGCCATCCATGGGCTGGATCTCCATCTTGACATCCAGCGGCATGCCGGGCACCACTTCGGTGCGCTCGGTGCTGCCGTCGGCGAAGGCCAGGTTCATGGTGGTCCAGCCGAGGCGGGTCAGGCCGCCGTCAGGGGCGCGGTCGTACAGGTACGCCGCCAGGTAGCCACCGGGGCCGTGCGGCGTCACTTGGACGTGCACCTTCGGAAGGCCGACGACGAGCGTCTCCTCCTCGACGGGGCCCATGGTGAAGTCCACGTAGCTTTCCAGCGGTTGGGCCAGGAAGCCGGCGTTGAACCCGAGAGCGCCGGGGTTGGGCGTGAGCACGACGAAGCTGTTGCCGTTGGGCTCTTCGCTCAGAACGAAGTCGTCGTTGAGGTACAGGTTGGTCCACGTGGTGTCGTGGGGCGGGTAGTGGAGCTCGTTGCGCCAGCGGCCCTGGTTGTCCATGACTTGCACGGCGGGGCCGGTTTCGACTTCGAGGCCCTTCAGTTCGCTGTCAAGCCAGCGCAGAAGGATCTCCTTGTAGTCCGCGCGGTACATGTCGGCGCGCTCGCCGTCCTCACCGATGCCGTCGGGCCAGGCGTGGCCCCACTGGCCCAGCAGTTGCTTCGTCTTGAGGCCCTGGGCTTCCAGCTCGTCCACCCAGGGGACGACCTGGCTGGGGTCCACGTTCCAGTCTTGCATGCCTTGGATGCTGAAGATGCTGCCTTGGTAGTTGGCGGCCACGGCATCCTTCTTGTTGCGCTCTTGCCAGTAGCCGGTCGGGTCGTTGCCCGTCACGCCTGCCACGCCGCTGAGGCCGAGGCCCGCAAGGGCGTCCGGGCAAGCGATGCGCTCGGCATAGTCGAGGCCGCTCATGGGGCCGCTGCCGATGCCGATGCCGATGTAGAGGGCATTGAGCACGAGCGGGCCGCGCATCTCGCTGCTGCCGTTGCGGTACATGAGCCCGTACATGTCGGGCACGCCGCTGATGGGGATGATGGTCTTGAGGTACGGGTTGCCGAAGGTGGCCGCGCTCCAGGGAGTGCTGCCGTCGTAGCTGACGCCCGTCATGGCGATGGCGCCGCTGCTCCATTCGGCTTCGCCGATGAAGGTGACCGCTTGGTCGATGTCGGCCAATTCCTTGGGACCCATGAGGTCATTGCAGCCAGTGCTGCCCGCCGTGCCGCGCACCGCGTGCGTGACGAATGCGTAGCCGTGGGGCACGAAGGCGTCGATCATGGCTTGGACGCTGCCGCCAGGGTTGTCCACCGTGCGCGTGCCGGTGACGATGGCGTTGAAGCCCGTCTGGGCTCCGGCGCCGTCCTTGGCAAAGAAGTAGGGGCTGCTGAACAGGATGACGGGGAACGGACCCTCGCCGTCGGGCAGCCAGACCGCCATCTCGATGTTCTCGCCGTCCAGTGCGGAGGGCAGGTCCACGCGGAAGGGCTCCAGGATGGCCAGGGCGCCTTCCGTGAGGGGGCGGCTGTAGGGGCCAGTGAAGTCGTATTCGCCTTCAGGCACGGGCTCATCGAATTCGATCAGCGTCGGCGCGACGGCGACGTCATCGACGGGGGCGGGCGTTTCGGAAAGGCATCCTGCGAGCGCCGTGGTGGCGACGAGGAGCATCAGGAGTGTTCGGACGATCATGCGACCAGACGCGCCTAGCCCGATAGGCCCTTCTAACAGTTGTGGCAGTCCCCTCTATGGCGATTCGAGGCGATGTGCTGGACCGGACGGGCCGCTGCGTGCACCACAAGACCCCCCTCGACGTGGTGGCGTTCCGGTTCGGCTGCTGCGAAGGCGCATGGGCGTGCCGCGCCTGCCATGACGATCGCGTCGACCACGAAACGGTCCTTTGGGACCCGGCACGGCCGGAGCCCTGCGTGCTGTGCGGTGCCTGCGGATTTGCGATGACGGCCAAGGGGTACCAGGCTGCGCTCGATGCAGGCGATGCCTGCCCGGCATGCACCCACCCCTGGAATCCCGGCTGCCGGGAGCACCATGACCGCTACTTCGCCACACTGGCAGCCAAGTAGGCGCAAGCCGCTCAGTAGACTTCGTACAGCATGGCGTAGCCTTGGCCACCGCCGACGCACATGGTCTCGATGGCCAGACCGCCGCCGTTGGCGTGGACGTTGTTGAGGATGTGCGCGCCGATGCGGGTGCCCGTGGCACCCAACGGGTGGCCAAGTGCGATGGCCCCGCCATTGGGGTTGACGATCTCTTCTGGGACACCCAGCTCGCGGATGCTTGCCAGCACTTGGCTGGCAAAGGCTTCGTTGATCTCGAATTGCTTGACGTCGTCCATGCTTGT
>JBFKLD010000093.1:0-5839 GCA_041630755.1 Thermoplasmatota archaeon | reverse complement strand
GGGTCCGCGGTGACCTTGCGGGCCGTGAAGTGGCTCACGACCACGTTCAGGAAGAAGAACGCGACACTGAAGGCGATGAGGAACGCTCCCACGGTGCTCAGGGTGTTGAGCATCTCCCAGTTGGGGTTGCGCAGGGCGTCGTAGTCCGACACGCGGCGCGCCATGCCTTGCAAGCCGAGCAGGAATTGCGGGAAGAACGTCATGTTGAAGCCGACGAACATGAACCAGAACTGCGTCTTGGCCAGGCCGTCATGGAACATGCGGCGCTGGAACATGAACGGGTACCAGTAGAACACGCCGGCGAAGATGCCGAACACTGCGCCGCCCACCATGGTGTAGTGGAAGTGAGCCACCACGAAGTAGGAGTCATGCAGCGCGTAGTCGACCGGGATGGCCCCAAGCATCACGCCCGTCACGCCCCCGATCACGAACAGCCAGATGAAGCCCAAGCAGTAGAGCATGGGCGTCGTGACGCGGATGCGGCCACCCCACATGGTGGCCAGCCAGTTGAACACCTTGATGCCAGTCGGCACACCGACGAGCATCGTGTTGAACATGAACACGGCGCGGATGCGCGGGTCGATGCCGGTCGTGAACATGTGGTGCGCCCACACGAGGAAACCGACGATGGCGATGCCCAGCAGCGCGTAGGCCATGGACTTGTAGCCGAAGACGGGGCGGCGGCTGAACTTGGGGATGATCTCGTTCAGGATGCCCATCACGGGGAGGATGAGCACGTACACTTCGGGGTGCCCGAAGAACCAGAACAAGTGCTGGTACAGGATGGGGTCGCTGCCAGGGCCGGTGAAGAAGTTGGTTGCGAAGTTGCGGTCGAAGAGCAGCATCGCAAAGGCCACCGTCACGACGGGCAGGCTGAACACCAAGAGGATGCTGGTGGCCAGCTGGCTCCAGGCGAACAGGGGCATGTTGTGCAGGTGGACGCCGGGGCCGCGCATCTTGAAGATGGTGACCAGGAAGTTCACGCTGCCCAGGGTGCTGCCCAGACCCAGCAGGATCAGCGCCAGCAGCCAGAAGTCGATGCCGAGGTTGGGCGTCAGGGTGCTCACGGGAGCGTGGCCCACCCAGGTGATGTCCACGCTGCGGATGCTCGTGACACCAAAGACCTTGAGGAACATGGGCAGCCAGAGCAGGAGGCCCGCCCAGGGGATGAACCAGAACGACAAGGCATTCACGCGGGGGAACGCCATGTCCTTGGCCTTGATCATGATCGGCACGAAGTAGTTGCCAAGGCCCGCCAATGCGGGCATGATCCACAAGAACACCATGGTGGTGCCGTGCAGGCTGAACAATTCGTTGAAGGTGGCACCATCCACGAAGTCTTCACCGCCGGCGCGCATCAGTTCGAGGCGCAGGACGAGCGCGCTGATGCCGCCAAGGACGAAGAAGATGAATCCCGCCCAGAGGTACATCAGGCCGATTTCTTTGTGGTCGGTGGTCGTCAGCCAGCGCATGAGCCCTTTGCGGGGCGCGTGGCCGTCTGCCAGCACGTACTCAGCCATGGTTGGGCGCGCGACAAAGAGTGCATAGAAAACCGCTTTGGCAAACCCGCCCCTTGGGACCCCGATTTCGGGAGCCCCTGGACGGCCAGAAGCGGCCTCGTTGGCACACGCCTTTTGTAGGGGCCCTTCGTCCCGCGCCCGACGGCCCCATGCGCAAGGTGTTCCTGCTCCCGTTTGCCGCTCTCTTGTTTGCCACGCACGCTCAGGCGCGCGGCGGCATGCCTGAACCGCTCACGCCCACTGGTCAGCTCATCGAAGACATCTACTTCAAGATCTTCTTGATTGCAGTGTTCTTCTTCCTGCTGGTCTTTTTCCTGCTGGTGTTCATCCTCTGGCGCTACAACGAGCGCAGCGGACGTGGCAAGGCCACCTTCGAGCACGAGCGCGAGAACCTGGCGGCGGAGCTGACCTGGACCATCATCCCTCTGCTGGTCGTCACCTTCGTGGGCTTCATCGCCTACCAAGGCCTCTTGGCGGTCGAAGGCGACCAAGCCATCGAGAGCGCCGAGATGGAGATCCAGATCACGGCCAGCCAGTACAACTGGGAGGCCGACTACGGCAACGGCGCGAAGCTGTTTGCCAACCCGGATGGCACGACCGGCGCGGTGGCAGACACCAACGTGTTCCTGGTGCCAGAGAACGTGACGGTCTTGTTCAACGTCACCTCAGTGGACGTCATCCACTCCTGGTACATCCAGGACAGCAACGGCGGCCCGGTGGGCATGGTGGACGCTAACCCGACGGGCCCGGCCAAGTACAACAAGCTGGCCGTGACCTTCCCTGGTGGCGACTACTACGTCCAGTGCAAGGAGATGTGCCTGAACCCCGGCCACGCCTACATGCGCGCCCGCCTCAAGGCCGTCCCCATGGCTGAGTTCAACCTCTGGAAGGAGTGCCTGAGCGTCAAGGACGGCGCTGCGTTCATCCAAGACGCCAGCATCATGATCGACGGCAACGGCCTGCAAGGCGAAGACCTCACGGTCCTCAGCGGCGGCCGCGTGCGCTTCCAGGCCGAGAACATGCTCGGCGAGAGCGTCACGCTGAACGTCGGCGAGCAGAGCGTCAGCCTGGACCCCGGCCAAGTCAGCTGCTTCGGCATCGACACGCCCACCGACGGCGAATACACGATGCGCGCCAGCACGGGCGGCAACCTGACCATCACCGCCATCACCGCCAAGACGGTGGACGTGGTGCTGGGCGACTACTTCGTGAGCTACCCCGACAACTTGGTCCTCGAAGCTGGCGAGACGTACTTGTTCAACATGGAGAACGTGGGCACCCAGCCGCACAACCTCTTCATCGGCGAGTACAACAACGGCCAGTACACGGCGCAGGTGGAGAGCCAGACGCTCGGCCCCGGTGCCTCGGGCAGCGTCATCGTCACGCTTGAGCAGACGATGACGTTCGACTGGTGGTGCAACGTGCCGGGCCACGTCGGCCTGGGCATGATCGGCGAAGTCAGCACCAGCTGAGCCTCTTTCCCCTTCCTCTCTTTGCCGCCGGCGCTCGACGAGACCGGCGAAACGGGCGAGTCCCAGGCTCCCGACGATACGGGGCGCGGCCTCCGGACCCAGACCTTCGGCTGTCGGACGCGTGGGCTCAGCCCCGCGGGCACTGCACGTCGCGGTCCGTGGCCGGATCTTCCGGCGTCCTCCGGCGGGCCTTGCGGCGCGCACCACATGGCGCGGCGCCTTACGGCACCACCCTCCTCCGGCGGCGCTACGCACCGCCATCCACGCGCCTACGGTGCGACGCGCCTCACGCGGCCTTGCAAGCCGCGATCCAAGGCCGGCGCCTTACGGCGCCACCCTCTGCGTATCCCGAGGGAACAGGACCGCTTCACGGATGTTGGGCAGATTCAGCATCTGCATCAGGATGCGCTCGATGCCGATGCCGCAGCCACCGTGGGGCGGCATGCCGAACTGGAACGCTTCGAGATAGCTGCCGAAATCCTTCGGGTCCAACCCCCAGCGCGCGATGCCGGCCTTGAGAAGCTCCACATCGTGGATGCGCTGGGCGCCGCTGGTAAGCTCGACGCCCTTGTAGTCCAAATCGAAGGCGCGGCTGAGGCGGCTCTCCTGTGTGCCGTCCTCGGGCATGCAGTAGAACGGCTTGGCTTCCAGGGGCCACTTGGTGATGAAGTAGAAGTCGTGCCCTTCGTCGTGCATGGCGCGGCCGAGGATCTTCTCGGCCTCGGTGCCGATGTCGTCGCCAAACGTCAGCGGCTTCTCCAGGTCATCGGAATGCTTGTTGATGACCGTCAGGGCCTCCTCGTAGGTGACGCGGCGGAACGGCAGCTCAGGCACCTGCAGCGGCACCTTGAGCGTCTCCAGCGCATCGGCACAGTCCTCGACGACGGCCTTCCAGATGGCATGGAACAGGCCCTCGATGACCTCCATCACGTCCTCTTCGGATTCAACCCAGCTCATCTCCAAGTCGAAGGCGCTGGATTCGTTGAGGTGGCGCACGGTGTTGTGCTTCTCCGCGCGGAAGTACCGAGCAATCTCGAAGACGCGGTCCATGCCGGTGGCCATCAGCATCTGCTTGTACAGCTGCGGGCTTTGGCTCAAGAAGACCTTCTTTCCGAAGTAGTCGAATGTGTACACCTCGGTGCCGCCTTCGCTGCTGGCGCCGTTGATGTTGCTGGTGTGGGTCTCCACGAAGCCTTGGCTGCGCAGGTACGCGGCGCCAGATTCGAGGACCTTGTCCCGGATCTGGAAGATGGCGGCGCTGCGGGGGCCACGCAGGTCCAGGAACCGGTGGTCGAGGCGCGTGTCGAGGCCCGTTTCGATCTGGTCATCCCAGATGGCCATCGGCAGGGGCGTCTCGGCGACGTTGAGCACTTGGGCCGCCGTGGGCAGCACCTCGAAGCCAGTAGCAGCCTTCTCGGACTCCTTGACTTCGCCGGTGATGCTCACGCAGGATTCGGGGGTGAGCTTGGTAAGATCGGCAAACAGGCCCGGCGCGTCCTCTTCCAGCTTCTTCTTGAGAAGGACGAACTGGACGGTGCCGGTGCGGTCGCGCAGGACCAGAAACGCGATGTTGCCCTTGGCGCGCAGGGTGTGGACCCATCCGGCGAAGGTCTGTGTCGTTCCGTAGTGCTCAGGAGTGACCTGGCCGCAGCCAAGCGTCCGCAATGCCATGCGCGGGCGACCCGGCGGTGCGTGATAAGCGTAGCCTGTGCTATTCCTGCCGGAGGGCCAGGATGCCCACGGGCAGCGTCATCAGGCTCAGCACCACGACGCCGAAGGGGGCGCCGCTGCTCTGGTCGCCGAGCTTGTCCTGGATGCTCAGCGTGTCAATGGCCGCCAGCACCAGCACGGCCGCCAATGCGTAGCCCATCCAGTTGGGTTGGTAGTCGCCCCAGCGGAACACCAGCACGGAGCCGGTGATGGCGAGACAGGCCAGCACGAGCATGGCGGTGCCTGCCGATTGGGAGATGCCGAAGTCCGTCGCACCGTCCTCCGTCGTGATGCTTCCGAGCTGCCCGAGGCCTCCGACGACACCCAGGATCAACACGATCACGCCGGCGATGATGGCGTTGCGGTCCTTGGTGATGAACATCATGATGGCGCTCGTGACCGCAAACAGCGTGACCACAAGCAGCGCCATGTTCTGCAGCACCGTGGCTGCCAGCGCGGCCAGCAGGGAGGCAATGATGCCCAGGATTGGAAGGACCTTCCCCATGGACCATCATCACGGCCGCCAAATGAAAACCGTTGCCTTCAGTCCCAGGGGAGCCTAGGGGCGTTTGCCCTTCATGGATTCGGACCAGACGACCAGCACCAGGGCCCAGAAGATCAGGATGCCGCCGCTGACGAACAGGAACGGAGCGACGCGCTCCTCCGGCACGGGCCCGCTGTAGACGATGCCGAGGCCCACGATGAGGGCCGCCATCATGCCCGTGAAGCTCAATTTGAGGGCGCTGCGGCCTTGGGTCCGCTTGAAGCCCTCCATGCCCATGATCTCGATCTTCGTCGAAAGCTCGTTGCGCTCGATGCGCCGCACGAGCTGGTTGAGCGTGTGCGGGAACGTGCGGCCGAACTTCATCAGCTCGCCCAAGGTGTCCTCGACGAGCTCCTTCTGCTTCTTGGGGCTCGTGACGTTCTTCCACACCAATTCGGCCACCAGCGGATCCAGGATGCCCACCAGGTCGTAGTCGGGGTCCAGCTCGCGGCAGAAGCCATCAAACTGGAACAGGCTGCGCGTGATGAGCATGAAATCGCTTGGAAGCACCATCTTGTGCTCCCGAGCCAGCTCCAAGATCATCTCCATCATGCGCGGGTCCGCAACGCTCACATCCTCGCGCTCGAAGTAGT
>JBFKLD010000092.1:0-5882 GCA_041630755.1 Thermoplasmatota archaeon | reverse complement strand
CGTGGCCGTCGTGCTCCTTGTGTTCCTGTGGATCCGCAATGCGCGGCGCAGGGATTGCCCGCTTCCCGACTAGCTTGCGAGCTTGCGGTAGTAGACGTCGTCCAGGTCCGGTGCGTGGACTTCGACGTGCCGCGCATCCAGCTCCAGAAGCAGCTCCATGGTGCGCATCAGGTCGCCGTGCACTTGGAAGCGGATGCGGTGCTCCTTGTGCTGCAGGTGCTTGGCGCCAAATTCTGGAAGGAGCTTGGCTGCCTTGCCGAGGTCCTGAAGGGAGGCTTCGACGTAGGCCGGCGCATCCCGCAGCCAGTCTTCGATGCGTGCCACTTCTTGGACGCGGCCATTCACGAGAAGTGTGACGTGCGCACAGAGCGCTTGCGCGGTGCGCACGTTCCGGGTCGCAAGCACCACGGGGAGCGTCAGGTCCTGCAAGACTCCACGGATGCGCCGCTCCCGCACCGGATCGCCATCATGGATCTCGTCCACCAAGAGGATGTCGGGGGCGCGTTGGAGAGCTTCGATGAGGCCCACAAGCTGCTGGTCGCCAGCCGGCATGTCGCGCAGGCGGACGCCTAGGTCGATGCGCAACGCTTCGGCAAGCTGCGCACGCATGTGGGCGTCGCCACCCATCTTCTGCAAGTACGCAAGGCCCGTGGGCCGGCCCGGCAGCTCCGGGGCGTGCGGCACCACGCCTAGGTTGGCTTGCTTCTTGCCGAAGAAGCGGACTTCGCCACGGTATTCTTCGTGGCCGGCCAAGACGCGCAGGAGCGTGGATTTGCCGCTTCCTGGAGGACCGAGGATGCCGTGGATGCCCTCCTTGACGGCCAAGTCGACGTCGAAGATGCCCCGTTGGGGCGTGGTCAGGCCGCGCGCGGCGACGGCGTCCATCTACGCGGCGATGGTCTGCACGGGCACAGGGAGACTCCAGAGGGCTTCATCGCCATGGGCGCAGGCGACTTTGCCGCGCCGCTCGAGGCCTTCGAGGGTGTGCACGAGCGCCAGCGTGGCCAAGCCCGTGGCTTCACGCAACTGGCCGAGGGTGAGCGCATCAAAGGCGGTGCGTTCCAATGCTTGCAGCACCATTGCGTCACGGCTCGAATACATCGGCATCGCCATCTCCATGGGTTGGTTTGAACCCTCCGCAAAGAAAACGCCCGCGGCCCGTCCTTGGAGGGGAATGGCCCTTCTGTCGCTGCCCACATGTGGGGAAAATGGCCGGGGGTGGCCCGAGGCGACGACCCCACGAGGGACACAACCCTGAAAGCCCCGGCCACCTCGGCGGCCTCCGTGCGCGTGTACTGGGCCCTTGCCCTTCTGCTGCTGGCTGGCTGCGCCGAACGCCCCGTGGTGCCAGACGGTGCCTCCACCGACGTCCAAGGGGACGTTGTCTTGGCCGCTTGGGTGAGCCCCACCGAGGACGGGTTCTTGCTGCAAGGCATCCTTGAAAACCGCGGCGACACGCTCATCCAGCACCGTGCCGAATGTGGCCACCCGTGGTTGAGCCGCTTGGTGGCCCCCAACGGCACCGAGGTGACGGTGAAGGTGGAAGATCCGTGCCACGATTTCTTCTACGACCAGCTGGCGCCGGGCAAGTTCTTGGAATTCCGCCACTCGTGGGACGTGCACGACCATGCCTCGTGGCCGCCGACGCCGTCGCCCAATGGCACGTACACGTGGCACCTCGAGGCAGCGGTGGTGACGCCTGATCTGATCTTGCGCACCACCACGACGTTCGTCGTCTAGCCCTTCAAGGCCGCCCAGAGGCCTCCGAAGGGGCCCACCGCGTCTTGGCCGCCATCCACGACCATGCACGAGCCGGTGATGTAGCTCGCGCCAGGGCTGGACAGGAACAAGCAAGCCTGCGCAACTTCATCGGCGTTGCCAAGGCGCCCCATGGGGACGCTCTTCTCGACGACGCCCCCCATGCCCAGGTCATCCGCGAGGCGCTTCATGCCCTCGGTGCCCGCAATGGGGCCGGGACTGACGGCGTTCACGCGCACGGGCGCCCATTCGACGGCGAGGCTCTTGGTCAAGTTCAGCACGCCCGCCTTGGCGGCGCCGCTGTGGCTCACCCCAGGCGCTCCGGTCCAGGCGTATCCTGCGACGATGTTGAGGATGCTCGCATCGGGCTTGGCCATGAGCTGCTCTTGGAAGGCGCGGGTGACGTTGGCGGTGCCGTTGAGGACGATGTCAATGACGGTTTCCCAGGCATTGTCGCTCATGGCGTGAAACGGCGCGGGGAAGTTTCCCGCGGCGGCGTTGACGAGCACATCGATGCCCCCGCGGCTGGCTTCCTCCTCGGCAATCTTGGCCAGGGCCTCGGCGTCGCGCACGTCGGCGGCGTGGTACGAGCAGCCACCCAGGCCCATGCCCCCCACGGCGTCCGCGGCGCGGCGCAGGCGTGCCTCGTCGCGACTGACCAGGATGACGTGGGCGCCGTGGCGCTCGAAGGCTTCACTGATCGCCAGGCCGATGCCTGAGCTTCCTCCGGTTACGAGCACGCGCTTGCGGCGAAACACATCGGGGCGAAATGGACTGTCCACGGGCACGCACGGAGCCGTTCTGGCTTAGCGTTGCCGCAAATGATGGGCTTTCATGCGGGGTGGAAGCCCCGCTTCCGGTCCAGCGGTGCGGTATTTGTACCCCAAGACTTACGGGGGTCCGTTGGCCCGCCTAAATCCTGCTCAACATCGCCTGCTTGAACGCCATGTCGAGCGTGCCGTAGAGGCTCTTGAAGAGGCCGACCGGCTCCTGCACGGCTTGGTTGCGTCCGAAGTGGCGCGCGCCGTGGCCGCCGTCGAGGAGGCATTCAAGTCCATTGACCACGAAGAAGTGCCGATGCGGCGGTTCGCGTTCGACGAGCTGCCTGTCCACTTGGTCTCGTTCCTGGAGAACCCGTTTGCCCAGTCGCTTGCGTTCAACGCGTACTGCGATGCGCATGAGCTGAGCCACACGCGTGGCATGAAGGCCTGGGACGGCGGCAACGGGGCAGTCACTGCCCGCAATCTGCTGTTCCTGCCGCGCCAGTTTGGCGAGCTGTGGGAAGATGGTTTGCTCGACAAGACGCGCCTGATCTCGATTGCGAACCGCAACTTGACAGACGAGGCGTATGTCGAGCTGGCGGAGCTTGTGCGGACGCGGCGCAAGGAGGACGTGGATGATCGTCTTCTGAAGCTGCCTCCGACCTACCTGCGCGTGGGCCGACGCGGCCCCGAGCAGGCCATGGAGGCGGCCAAGAAGCACGGCTGGATCGATGCGTTCGAGACGGTCGAGATTGCCGAAGAGCTTGTCGAGGAAGCCACGGACGAAGGACCACGGGAGGAGACACCCGCAGAGCAGGCCCTGCGGACCCTCCGTGCGGGCCTCAGCGGTGCCACCGTGGCCGAAGAGGTGCTCGAGGCGTTGGAGCGCAGCCCGGACCCCCACACGCTTGTGGAGCGCTTCCTGACAGCGCACCGGCAAAGCGATGATCCAGATCCAGAGCGGCTCACCAAGACGCTCTTTTTCGCCCACGCTGGCCCGATGCAGAAGCTGGAGGCCGATGACAAGTTCTTGCTGCGGCACTTCCGGCCTGTGAAGACCCAGAAGCGCGGCCAGCTGTTCTACCGACTCCTCGAAGTCATCGAGGAAGCGCTGCTCGAGAAGAGCCACATGGCCCAACTCGATGCGCGCGGCATCGCGGAGAAGGAAGCCATTGATGCTGTGCGCAAGGAGCTTCACGACCTGAACAAGGACCCGAACCGCTACCTGGTCCTGCCAGAGGCGTGGCTCGGTGAAGTGACGCGCCGGCACTTGTACTTCGGCAGCCGCACCCGGAAGGAGGGCGCGGCCTACAAGTGGTTCCGCAAGATTGGCACGACGTTCTTCCTGGGAAGCCACAAGACCCAGGAAGAAGTGGACGAGAAGGAAGCGCGGCGCGCGGCCAAGGCCCAAGCGCAGTGACGCGAAGCTGAACGGTCAGGCGCACCGTTGCGCCATTGGCCCACCGTGGGCTGGACAAAGAAGAAGGGGAGAAGGAAAACGGCGGCGTCACTCGTACGGATTCGGGCTGCCGGCCACGAAGCTCCACTCTGGCGGCGCCTCGAGGTAGTAGAACGTCGTCACGAACAGTTCGAAGGGCTGCTCAAGAAGGACGCCCGGGTTGTCTTCGGCCCAGGTGAAGGTGCTGAAGACGGTGTTGGCATCGAATTCGTTCGACTCCAGAGTCTCGGCATCCACGCGGATCAGCAGGGGGCTGCCCGACGCGGTGCGGCCGAGGGTGTTGCCGCCACAGACGGGGTCGCAGCTCCAGTCCAGCGCGACGCGGGTGTCGAATTGGCCGCTGCCGTCCGCGCTGGCTTCGGTGGTGGGCTCCCAGACTTGCTCGATGATGAGGGTCTTCATGTGCTGGCCGTCGACGGTGAAGTCGATCTGGGCGCGGTTGTTCTGCTGCTGGCCGACGCGGCCCTGGCCGGGCACGCCGACGCCTTCGCCGCATTCTTCACTCTTGGCGCCGATGATGTTGGCACTGCAGGTGATGTAGCCGTCGTACTTCTGGGTCCACATGTACGGGTCTTCCGCGATGAGGCGCGTCAGCAGGAACTTCTGGATGGGCGGCTCTTCGACGCCAGCCACCACTTCGACGCTCTGCTGCACGGCATCGTAGAGGGGCGCCGTGGCCGTCACGAAGTACGTGCCGGGATCGAGGCCGCCGATCACGAACGCGCCCGCCTCGTCGGTTTCGTAGGTCTTCTCGACGCCGGTCAGGGTGATGGTGGCACCGGCTACGGGTTGGATCGATTGGTCCACGACGACGCCGCGGATGCCGCCCGTGGTGGATGTGGCGTCCACTTTGTCGACCGGAATGTCGTTGGGGTCTGCCGGGGCATCGCCGCTGTCCGCACAGCCAGCGAAGATGGCTGCGAGGAGCATCAGGGAGATCAGGGTTGGAAAGCGCATAGGTACACCGAACGCCCTTGACAGGGCTTTGAGGTCAAAGAAACTTGCCCCGCAGCGCATGTAAATGCGCGGCGCGGGGGGCAGGGGAAGAGGGCGTTTCTCCCATGGCCTTCGCCGCAGGCGGCGGAAACGCCCCCTATGGGAGGGGGTGCTTTTTCAACCCCGCCCGACGTGCCAAACCTGAGGCACCCGTTGGCGGTCGAGGCAATCATCTGGCAAAGTGTAGGGCTGCTGTTCCTGCTCGCATTTTCTGCGTTCTTCTCTATGTCGGAGACGGCCCTCATCAGCGTTGACCGCGTGGCGTTGCGCGAGAAGTCGAACGCCGGCGATCCGGGGGCCAAGCGCTTGGAGGGCTTCCTGAAGGAGCCCGAGAAGATCTTGACGACAATCTTGCTGGGCAACAACCTCGTCAACATCGGAAGCGCGACGCTTGCCACCGTCATTGCGCTGGAGCTTTTCAGCAGCAATGGACCCGCCATCGCCACCGGTGTGATGACGTTCCTGGTGCTGGTGTTTGCCGAGATCACTCCCAAAACGCTCGCTGTGCGCTTGGCCTACCCGATCAGCCGCATCGTCAGCGGCCCGCTCAAGGTCATCCACATCCTCCTGCGGCCGTTCGTGTGGCTTCTCACCGTCTTCGCGCGCGCCTTGCTGGCGCCCTTTGGCATCAAGTGGGAGGAGCAGGCCCCGTTCGTGACGCAGACCCAGATTGCCCAGATGGTCAAGGTGGGCGTCGAGGAGGGCGAGGTGGAGAAGTTCGAAGAGCGTGTGATCAGCGAATTGTTCGACTTCACGGAAACTCCTGTCGAGGAAGTGATGACGCCTCGCGAGAAGGTGTGCTACCTTCAGAAGGGGGCCAAGCTTCAGCAGGCGCTCGAACTGGCGGGCAGCACCGGCCACAGCCGCATCCCTATCGTGGATGGTGACTTCGACCACGTGCTCGGGTT
>JBFKLD010000091.1:0-5995 GCA_041630755.1 Thermoplasmatota archaeon | reverse complement strand
CTTGTAGGTCTCGGCATCGATGCCGACGGCCTCGGTCGTCGGGTGCGGCTGGCCGCGCGTGCGGCTGCGGATGATGATCTCGGCCACGAGCGTGACGGCGGCACTGAGGCCGATCGCGGTCAAGATCAGCTCCGGTGCGACGGTCGTGTTGCCTGCCGCGTCCTTGCCGAGCCAGCCGAGGTCCTTGTACCAGCCGGCGTTCTTCAGTCCCTTCACCATGGTGGCCAGGGCAATGATGAGAACGTCGAGGAAGATGAACAGCCAGCGCCAGCGTCCGACCGCGCGGATGGGGTCCTTGCTGTTGAAGATCACCAGCTTGATCAGCCAGAACAATCCGAATGCGAAGGCGCCGCCAAGCAGCGGGGCAAAGATCCAGGATTGGAAGATTTCAATGACTTTGGGCCAGGCGACGGCGGTGCCGGCTTGGTCCCAGCCGTAGAAGGTGCCGGCCGCGAACATGCCGGCTCCGATGACACCGCCCACGATGCTGTGGGTGGTCGAGACGGGCATGCCCCACCAGGTGGCAAGCGTCAGCCAGATGGCCGTTCCGAGCAGGGCGGCCAGCATGCCGTAGATGTAGAGTTCGGGGGCGAATTCAAGCGTGGGGCCCACCATCTCTGCGGTGGCGTTGGCGGTCATGTTGCCCATGCCTTCGCCGCTCATGGTCTGGTTCTGGGCCGGGCGCACGAACGCCACGGTGGGGTCCAAGATCTTCTTCCGGACCGTGTCTGTCACTTGGCCGCCTGCGAGGATGGCGCCGGCAAACTCGAGGACTGCGGCCACGACGATGGCCTGCTTCAGAGTGAGTGCGCCGCTGCCGACCGAGGTGCCCATTGCGTTTGCGACGTCATTGGCACCGATGGTCCATGCCATGTAGAGGCCGAACAGGCCTGCCAGTCCGATGATGACCTCCAGGGGGAGGATTCCAAAGTCGAGAGCCACCGAGGTGCTCCAGACTGACCCCTTATTCTAACGAGAAATCAATAGTCTATTGTCTCTATTGTGATTTGTCTGTCAGCTGCGCATCAGCAAGCGCTCGCCCGTGGCCGCATAGTGCAGTTTCTCCGCAATCTTGCACACGTTGTCGCCGCATCGCTCGAGGTAGCGGGCCACCATCATGTAGTGGGCGCAGGGCTCGATGTTGGCCGGATCCTCGGCCATGTACGTGAGCGCCTCACGCCACACACTGTAGCGCATGGCATCCACCTCATCTTCCAGCTCCTCCAGCGTTTGGACGTCTGGTGCCGCGTTGTCGCGGTATGCTTGCAGCGTCATGTCGAGCATGCTGAGCACCTTCGTGGCCATGTCCGTCAGGTTCACCATCTTGGCCACGTGCTCACGGCCCTCCGGCCAGTCGCGGGCCACCTTGGCGATGTCGCACCCGTAACGCCCCAAGCGGTTCACGTACGTGATCAGCTTCAAGGCGGCACCAATGCGGCGCAGGTCCTTGGCCACCGGGCTTTGCAGCGTCAGGAACGTCAGAAGCTCGCGTTCGATGGCTTCGTCCATCGCGGCAAGGCGGTCGCGCTGCGCAAGCACTTGCTGGGCTGCGTCCCGGTCCAGATCGCGCATCGCCTTGACGCTGCGGCGCAGCAGCGACTTGGACAATTCTGCCATCTCGACGACGCTCGCTTCGAGGTCGTGCACTTGCCTTTGGAATCCCTCGCGTGTCATCCGAACCGTCCCGTGATGTATTGCTCCGTCAATTCTTCCTTGGGTGCTTCAAAGATGCGCTTGGTGGGGCCCACCTCCACGAGCTTCCCCTTGTAGAAGAACGCCGTCCGGTCGGAGACACGGGCGGCTTGGCTCATGCTGTGCGTCACGATGACGATGGTGACGTCTTCCTTGAGCTCCAAGATCAAGTCCTCGATCTTCTGCGTCGCCACCGGGTCCAGGGCGCTGCAAGGCTCATCCATGAGCATGACTTTGGGCTTGATGGCCAACGCGCGGGCGATGCACAACCGCTGCTGCTGGCCGCCGCTGAGGCCCGTGCCGCTCTGGTCGAGGCGGTCGCTCACTTCCTCCCAGAGGTGCGCTTTTTCCAGGGCCCAGCGGACGCGCTCGTCCATCTCGTCCTTGGTGAGCTTCTCGTGCAAGCGCACACCGTAGGCGATGTTCTCGTAGATCGTCTTCGGAAACGGGTTGGGCTTTTGGAACACCATGCCCACGTGGCGGCGCAGCGCCACCGGGTTCACCGTCGGGCCGTAGACATCTTCACCGTCCAGGCGCACGCAGCCGTTGAGCTTGGTGCCTTCGATGATGTCGTTCATGCGGTTCAGGCATCGCAGGAGGGTGCTCTTGCCGCAGCCGCTGGGGCCGATGAACGCGGTCACTTGGTGCTCGGGGATCTCCAGGCTGACGTCGTAGAGAGCTTGGCTGCCGCTGTAGTAGAAGTCGACGTTCTCGACGGTCAGGCAGGGCTTGCCGGGCGTCTGTGTGTGCATGTTCTCAGTTTGCATGGTTCACCATCGGATGCGGTGGGAGATGCGGTCGCGCAAGACGATCGCAAGGAGGTTCAGGATGAGCGTGGCCACGAGCAGGACCACGATGACGCCTGCGGCCAGGTCGAGGGCCGCGGCGCGCGGGTCCCCGGTGAGGCTGTAGGCGCGCACTTGCAGCGGCGTGCCGACGCCCAGGGGCGTGAAGTCCAGCTTGGTCACGAACGTCGGGACGGTCAGCACAAGCAGGGGTGCGGTTTCGCCGGCGGCGCGGCTGAGGGCCAGGATGTTGCCTGTCAGAATGCCTGGCAGGGCATACGGCAGGACGTGGTGGCGGATGGTCTGCCACTTGGTGGCGCCCATGGCGAGGCTGGCTTCGCGGGCGGCCATGGGGACCGTCTTGAGGGCCTCCTCGGTGGCCACGATGACGACGGGCAAGACAAGGACGCCCAGCGTCAGCGCCATGCTGAGGTTGGTGGCTTGGGCGACACCGCCGGTCAGATTGGCCATGCCGCGCACGAAGATGGCGAGGCCAAGAAGACCGTAGACGACGCTGGGGACTGCGGCCAGGTTGCTGACCGTGGCGCGGATCCAGTCCGTGAGCTTGCTCGTTCCGGCGTACTCGTGAAGGTACACTCCGGCGGCGATGCCGAGGGGGAGGGCGAACGCCATGGTCATGGCAAGCACCACGATGGTGTTCAGGATGCTGTCAAGGACACCGGCGCGTCCGGAGCTGATCTGGCTCGGGCGGAACGTGTTGGTCCAGAAGTCTGCGCCCATGGAGCCAAGGCCATCGGCCAGCATCCGCACGAGCAGGAGGATGAGAAGGGCCACGCTCACGAGGCTGGCGGCGCCCAGGATGGTCTTCCAGATCTTCTCGTTGCGCTCGCGGCGGTTGAGGTTGGAATCGGTTTCCAGGAAGCTCATTCGACCTCCCGGTAGCGCTTGACGAACCGTTGCGCAAGCAAGTTCAGGCTCAGCGTCATCACAAAGAGCGTCAGGCCCACGGCGAACAGGCTCTCGAACACAGCCCCGTCTTGTGGCGTGTCGCCACTGGTGCGCTGCACGATGAAGGCGGTCATGGTCTGGATGGCGTCAATGGGGTTGAATGTCCACTTGGCGTTGGTGCCCGCTGCCAGGGTCACGGCCATGGTTTCGCCGATGGCGCGGGCGACACCGAGAACGAAACTGGCAGTGATGCCGCTCACGGCTGCCGGGACGACGACTTTGCGCGTGGTCTCCCAGCGAGTGGCGCCCATGCCGAGGCTGGCTTCGCGCAGATGTTGGGGAACGGCGCGGATGGCGTCTTCGCTCATGCTGGTGATGATGGGCAGCACCATGATGCCCACGACGATGATGGCGCTCAGGGCACTGAAGATGCCGGCTTGGTCGCCGAAGATGGCGTGCAGGAATGTTCCGGGGGCGGTGGCGGTGATGAGCCAGGGGCTCACGACTTGCAGGGCGAAGAAGCCGAAGACGATGGAAGGGATGCCGGCAAGCAGCTCGAGGGCGGGCTTGACGATGCGCCGGATGCGGGGGCTGGCGTATTCGGCGAGGTAGATGGCGGTGGCCAGTCCGATGGGCAAGCCGATCAGGCATGCGCCGACGGTCACAAGCAGTGTGCCCATGAGCAGCGGCTGGACGCCCCAGGCGGGCGTGAATTCACTTGCGCGCCAATCGCGGGCGGTCAGGAATTCCACCACGCTCACTTCGGCGAAGAACTTCCACGTGTGGTCGAGAAGAACGAAGACGATGAAGCCAAGGATGGCGAACACCGACAGGGCAGCCAGCAGGAAGACGATGCGGGCGACGCGATCTCCCACGACGGCAGCCACAGCCAGCTGGAAGCGCTCGGCCAGTTCACTCACGTTTCGTGCCACGCAAAGCCCGCATTAGGTCCACCCCCATGACTCTATAGAGATTATAGCGTTCACTGGGCCCGGCGCAAACCGCGGGGTGAAGCAAGGAAGGGGGTTGGTGGCTGCCTAGCTGATCTGGGCCAGCATGGCGGCGCGGGTGGCCTCATCCAGAGGCACATAGCCCACGTCTTCCACAATGGCCTGACCACCCTCGGGGTGGTAGACGTAGCGGAAGTAGTCGGCCAGCAGTCCGGTCGGGGCGCCGTTGGACACGATGTAGAGCGGGCGGCTCAGCGGGTGGTAGGTGCCATCTGCGATGGTGTCGAAGGTGGGTTCGACCCCTTCGACCTTGAGGGCGCGCACTTTGTCTCCATTCTCGAGCAAGTAGGCGAAGCCGAAGTAACCGATGGCGTTGGCGTCGTCCTTCAGGCAGTTGACCAGAACGTTGTCGTCGGGGCTCTGCTGCACGGCGTCATCGTTGCGCGGGTGCTGGTTCTTGCCAAGGATCTCTTCGTTGAAGTATTCGTACGTGCCCGAGTCCTCATCGGGGAAGCACAGCGAGATCTCTTCGGCCGGGAAACTGGCGTCCACCTGATCCCAGGAGGTTGCGTAGTCCTCGGCGCGGAAGATGTGGTTGAGCTGCTCGATGGTGAGGTCGTTCGCGAACGTGTTCTTCTGGCTCACGATGACGGAAAGGCCATCGAAGGCGACCTTGAATTCGACCGGGTTCACGCCGTTGGCCATGCACTTTTCCTTCTCGGATTCCTTCAGGGCACGGCTCATGTCACCAAGGTCCAGCTCCTTGTTGCAGATGCCGCTGGCACCCGCACCGCTGCCGCCACTGGCCACGGCCACTTGCACGCCGCGCCCAAACCCGAATTCCTCGGCCCAGCGCTCGGCGAGGGGCAAGACCGTGCTGCTGCCGGCTTGCTTGATCTGGCCGTCTGTCAGGGTCCCACCCGTCTGGGCGCCAAAGATGGCCTCGTCGCCGCCACCGGTCGTGGTGCAGCCGGACAGAGCGAGACTTGCAAGCATCAGAATGAGGCCGATGGACTTCATGGTCGGACTCCTGGTCGGGCCGCGGTCGCATGACCCTTCTCTCTCGTTTCAATAGAATCTATTGAGATTGCGGGGGGTCTGCCTTCGGCAATGTGACGCGGAACGCAGCGCCGCCGAGCTTGCTCTGCCCCACCGTGATGGTGCCCTGGTGCTCCGTCACAATCCGGTGCACGGTCGCCAAGCCGAGGCCGTTGCCCTCGGCCCCAGTCGCTCCGCGAGCGAAGGGCTCGAAAATGCGGACGCGGTCCTCTTCCGGGATGCCGGCGCCGTTGTCCTCGACCACGAACCAAGCCTGGTCGTCGGTGCCTCCGCGAATGCGCACATGGGGGTTGGGGCCGGCGTGCCTCAACGCATTCACGACGAGATTTCCAAGGACCTGCCACAAGGCGCTCGGGTCGCCCGCAACAGTGGGCAGCGGGCTTACCTCGATCCTCGCATTGCTGGCGTCCGCCTCGAGGGATGCCAGCACTTGGGCGGCCACGTCGTCCATGCGGACGGGGGCGACCTCGACACGGCTTCCCGCTTGGGCAAACGTCAGCAGATTGTCGATGAGCGCGGCCATCTGCTTGGCACCCCCTTGGACCTTGTCGGCCGTTTCCAGGACCGCTTCGTCCTTCGTGTCACGGCTGAGCATGCCGG
>JBFKLD010000090.1:0-6045 GCA_041630755.1 Thermoplasmatota archaeon | reverse complement strand
TCGACGATGAAGACGCCGTACAGGCCCTGCATGACGTGGAACTGCACGTCCACGTGGCAGTGGTACCAGAGCGTGCCGGCGCGTTCAGCCACGAAGTCGTACTCGTAGCTCTCACCGGTGCAGGTGCTGTCCTGGGTGAAGCCTTGGACACCGTCGCTGGTGTAGGGCACGTACTGGCCGTGCCAGTGGATGGTGTGGCAGTGGAAGTGGTCGTTCTCGAAGGAGACGATCACGCGGTCGCCTTGCTGGACACGGATGGTGGGTCCGGGCACGCTGCACTGCGTGTCTTCGTCGGTCATGGCGGGGTCGAAGTCGCCGATGCTGCCGGTGTTCTCTCCGTTGGGCCAGTACTCAATGGCCTTCTGGGATTCTTCGTCCAACCCTTCGGCGCAGAAGGCCCAAAGGTTGGCTTGGAAGCCGGGGTACACTTCGTGGGCGAACAAGTCGGCCACCCACATGCGCAAGCGGATCGTCTTGCCAGTGGGTTCGAAGTCGGTTCCCGGCTCAAAGTCGAAGCCGGCACCAAAGCAGCCAGATGCCGCGACCGCGGTCACAAGCAGGAGGGCAGGAAGTACGCGCATAGTCATCCTCATGGAGACGGCAGGTAGGGCCTTTCGGTCCGGGCCGTCGACCCGGCTCTAGCTCGTGGCCCCTTAATGGTTATGGACGCGCTGCCAAACAAGCCGCCAAGCGGTGCCGCGCGGGAAGGGGAGAAGGGAAGGAGGGTTCGGGCTCAGTGCGCGCCGCTTTCGAACTTGTAGCTCGGGTCCATCTTGTATTCGCCGCTGACGACGACATCGTAGGACACGCTGATGCCTTGGTCGAGGGTGACCTGGATGCGGTAGTCGCCGCGCTCGAAGGTCTCGGGGTCCGAGAAGGTCGCTTCATCGTTGCCGTTGGCCACGGCCTTGTTGCCCTTGAAGAGCGTCCAGCTCACTTCGTTGGCGCCGTTTTCGGCGTGGCTCAAGGCGACCGTGATGTTGTTGGCGGGCAAGTCAAGCTTGAAGGCGTGCTCCGTGCGGTCGCAGACCGTGCCGGGGGCGAGCTGGTCGCAGCTGCCTTGGCCGCTGCCGCCGCTGCCGCCCTGGAACGAGCCGCTGAACGCGAAGTTGAACAGCGGGTCGGGGCGGTCTTCGGGCGCACTGACGATCAGGTCCAGGAAGCCCGCGACGCTGGGGTTAGCGGGGTCCTTGGCCAGCACGGTGATGCGGTAGTTGCCGGGGGTTTCGAAGCTGCCTGCGATGGTGCCCGCGGTGGTGAACTTGCCGTCGCCGCGGGCGTTGGCGCAGAAGTCGCCGTCCACGGTGCGCTCGGCGGCCGGGGTCTCCACGTTGTATGCGGGCTCGATGGCGCTCACGGCCGGGCCCACGTAGGGCGTGCCGCCGCCACCGGCGTGCTCGTGGGCGCCGCCGGCCAGGGCCAGCTCACCGAGGAACACGCAGTGCCAGGTGTACAGGAGGGGGTCGTTCTCGGGGTCCGTGCTGCCGGCCGTGGTGAAGGTCACTTCTTCACCGGTCACGGCCCAGTCGGTGCTCACGCCGAGGCTGAACGTGGGGGCGGCGTTCTCGCCGGTGCCGAGCACGATGGTCGTCTCGTGCTTCGTGGGCACATCGGCGACGGTCGTCGTGAGGCGCACGCGGAAGGTGGCGTCCGTCACGCCGTACAGGTGCTCGACTTCTTGGCCCTCGGCGGTGCGGCCGTCGCCGAAGTCCCAGGCGTACGTGTCAGCGGTCACGCCGCTTTTGAACACGAAGGCCTCGGTCGCGGGGTCCGCCGGGGTGGTGTATTGGATCGGGTCGTCGCTGCCGCCCGCGCAACCGGCGAAGGCGACAGACAGCATCAACACAGAGGCCACGAGGGCCTTGGTCCACGTCATCAACCCTGCGTGCCCGTGGCCCCGTATAACGGTTCTGGCCGCGAGGTTGAACCCTTGTGCGTTCGCGCCGCGTTGCTTATGTGGGCGACGGAGGTGAACCGCTTGTGCGCGTCGTCTTCGTGGGCCGGCAACGGGTTGTCTGGAAACGGCTCCTGCTGTACCTGGCCACCTTCGGCATCACCCGCCGCGTCTGGCTCTACCGGATTGAAAAAGAGCTGGACGGCCACCAAGCGCTGGCGCTGCGCCACAAGCTCAACGTCGCGCTTCTGTGCTTGCCGATTCTTGGCCCCAGCTTCGTCACCGCGCGCGCCGCCAAGCACACCGGCACCATGCTCAAGGGCAGCGGCTTCGCCTACGGCCCGTGGTTCCTGGTCTACATGGCCACCTGGGTGCCGATCTTGGGCAACCTGTTTTTCATCGGCTGGACCCAAGACCGTCTGAACAAGTTCTGGGTCGAAGAGCGCAAGCACCCCGAGCACGGGGTCGAGATCGACCTCGACTTGTCGGACGACCCGAAGTTCCTGGTCGAGCTGCAGGAAGCGCTCAAGGACTCCATGGAAGCCGGCAGTCGCTTCGACCGCGCAAAGGCGCGCCGCCGGGAGCGCATCCAAGGTGTCCGTGCGCGCTGGGATGCCGTCCAGGAGGAGCGCCTGGCGGTGCGCGCCGCCGGTGGAAGCACGCCCGTGCGCCCCTGGAAGCGGCCCGAACGGCCGGCCAAGCGCAAGATGCACGTCACGTGCGGCCAATGCGCCAACCGGTTCGACGTCGTGCATGACCCCGTCACCGAAACGGTGCTCCACTGCCCCAAGTGCGGCCTCCACGAGGTCCTTCCGGGACTGGCAAGCGATCCGTTTGCGCCGAAGGAGAAGGCCGCGTACGCGGTCGTGAAGGCCCAGTGCCCCGACTGCGCCACGGCGTTTGAGACGCAGCGGGTGCTGGATGGGCCCACGCCGCTGGTGTGCCCCGGCTGCGGACGGGCAGATGAGCTGCCTGCTCCGCAAGGTCAGGGCAAGGACGCATCGGCCAACCCGCCCAAGGCCGCGCGAAGCGCGAAGCCGACCAAGGCCGCCAAGCCCGCCAAGCCTGCCAAGAAGGCGGCAAAGGGCAAGACGGCGTCCAAGAAGAAGGCCGCCAAGCCGCGCAAGGCGAAGGCCTAGAACTCGCGGCGGCCGCTGTAGATCAGCACGAACGCCGTGCCCGTCACAAGAAGCAGCAAGCCCACGCCCCCGGTCGGGGTGGCCACGAACAAGATGAGTGCCGGAAGCATCCCGAGGCCGGCGCCGCCCAGAGCCAGCCCGCGTCCTTGGACCCGGATGGCGGCGATGCCCCCTGCGACAACGAAGAGGCTCATCACCGCGAAGAAGCCAGACACACCGCGCACGGCAGAGACCACCGTGTCGAGGCCGACGGTTTCGCCGCCGGTGGCCGTGGCCAAATCCACTTCCATCGCGGTCGTCGCTTCAGGAAGGCTCACGACGCCTTGCTGGAAATCCCCGACTTCGACAAGCAAGTACGCGGATGCGGCACTCGCGTTGGCCCAGCCCTGCGCATTCGTCGATGCGTTGGCCAGGACGCTGCCGTCGGGATGGACGAAGCGCACTTCCGTGCCGGCAACCGGCGTGCCATTTTGCAGGACCTGGACGGCGACCTCGCCGCCCTGCTGGTCCGTCAGGAAGACCTCCATGTTGTCCACGACCACGGCGGGTGCGATGGCGATCGTGGCATAGGCCACCATGGCCAGCAACCCCATCACCAGAAGGATGACGCCGCCTGCTTGGACGCGCCGCCGCACGGCCCCGCCACGCTGCGCCACGTCCACGCTCGCCGTGAAGGTCTGCCCCGTCTTGGTGGACCCGCAGCGGGAGCAGAATGCATCCACTTGGGAATCGTAGCGGTTGCCACATTCAGCGCACTCGACAGACTCGGCCACGGCGGCACACTTGCCCGCCCCACCATAAGGGCAACGTTGATGGCGCGGCGCGGCTCGGCAGGGCTGTGCCTGGAGTGACGGCCACCCTGCTTGGCGACTTGGACGTGCGACGCGAGTTTGGCAAAGTGGGGACGCAAAGCGACATCCACCTGCACGATTTCAAGGAGAGCGGCCGCGACGTGACCATGATCGTCCCGGCCCGCTACCCCGAAAAGGTGCCGTGCCTCAGCTACGCTGTCCTCGGCGCAGACTGCGCGGTGCTGGTCATCAGCGAGATGAACGCCCAAGTCGGCGAGCAGATCTTGGCCGCCCACGCGGCGGGCATCACGCATGGCGCCATCGTGCTGCGCAACTACATCCAACCCGAGCAAGTGGCTCCCATCCTCAAGGACACATGCCTGGAGGGCTGGCTCATGCTTGCTGAAGAAGATTGGCCGCGCGTGCGCCAGCACATCGCCGAGTGCCCCACGGTCGAATCCGACGGGCCCGTCCTGGTTCCCGTGGATCACCACTTTGACGTCAAGGGCGTCGGCGCAGTCATCCTCGGCGTCGTGAAGCAGGGCACCCTCCGCAAGGGGGACACCCTGCATGCTTGGCCGGACCGCGTCATCTGCCCCGTGCGCAGCATCCAATGCCACGACGTGGACGTGGCCGAAGCCGTTGTGGGCGACCGCGTCGGCTTGGCGCTGCGGGCCACGAAGGCGGACCAGCTCGACCGGGGCATGGTGCTCGCGCCGCCCGAGGCCGAACTGGAAGCGCGCAAGGTCGGAGACACAGTCACCTTGGATGCGACGCGGCTGGCCTTCAGCAAGCAGCCCCTGGTGGCCGGATCCGTGGTCCATCTTGGCGTGGGCATGCAATTTGTGCCCGTGCGCTTGCGCGGCGACATGCCGGGCCCTGGTGCGGCCGGCACCGTCGAAGGCGTCCTGGAGAAGGGCTTGGTCTTCGCCAAGGGTGACCGCGGCGTCATCTGGCATGTGGACAACGCGCCGCAGCGCGTCGTGGGCCACGCGACGCTGGCGTAGGTTGCCGCGACCGCAAAGATTGTCGTGCCTGCGCACCAAGCATAGGTATGCCCTCCTGGCAACCCTACGTGGACAGCGACAGTGCCGGGGCGATCTGGCTGCGGCGTGTGTTCGTTGCTTGCTGTGCCGTCGTCGTGGCTGCCGCGGTCGCTGCCGCGTTCGTTTGACGGCACGTTATTGAGGAGAGGCCTGGATGCGCCGGCGTGGAGTTCGCTCTCACCGACAACCAGCGCATGATCCGCGACATGGTGCGCGAGTTTGCTGAAAAGGAGATCAAGGCCGTCGCGCGCAAGCACGACCATGCGCACACCTTCCCGGAGGCCACCGCCAAGCGGATGGGCGACCTGCAATTGCTGGGCATCACGGTCCCGGAGGAGTACGGGGGCCCCGGCGCGGACTACGTCAGCTTCGCCCTCGTCGCGGAAGAGCTGGCGCGCGCCTGCGCGAGCCACAGCGTCATCTTCGGGGCCAACGCCAGCTTGACTGTCGGCCCCATCCTCAACTTCGGCACGGAGGAGCAGAAGCAGGCGTACCTGCCCAAGCTGACGAGCGGCCAATTCATGGGCTGCTATGCGCTCACGGAACCCGGCAGCGGATCCGACGCCGCCAGCCTCAAGACGACGGCCGTCAAGGATGGCGACGAGTACGTCGTCAACGGCGGCAAGGTCTACATCTCCAACGGTGCCGTGGCGGACGTGTGCGTCCTGTTTGCCCGCACGGATCCCGACACGCCTGGCCCCAAGGGCGTAAGCGCATTCATCGTGGACACCAAGTCGGACGGTTTCGTCGTGGGCAAGAACGAATCCAAGCTCGGCCTCAATGCCAGCTACACGAACCAGCTCTTCTTCGAAGACTTGCGGGTGCCCGCCGAGAACATGCTAGGCAAACCCGGCGAGGGATTCAAGGTCGCCATGGCAACGCTCGACACCGACGCGATGATCGCCCGCTTCCGCGAGCGCGCCCACGCCGTGAAGCAGCGCCCGCTGCCGCCGGTCGCAGGCGAGGAGCGCCAGCACTTCCTCGAGCAGGCCAAGCTCGACTACCAGGACTTCGCGATCATCGGCGACGCCGAGGCCGCGATCGAGGACGGGATCCTGACGCTGCGGGTCGACCTGCGGCCACCCGACCAGCGGGGGTGAGGCACGTTCGAGGATGTCCGGTCGCCAGACCGGGCTGGTAATCTGTCGTGCGCGACGCGGACGTGGCTCAGTTGG
>JBFKLD010000089.1:0-6119 GCA_041630755.1 Thermoplasmatota archaeon | reverse complement strand
GCGGCGGCGCACCAGGGCCACGAGAAGGCCAAGCACAACGAAGGCAAGCGGCAGGGGGGTGTCCGCCGAGGCCCCTTCACCTTCGGGCATGGGTTCGGTCGAGCGCGTGGGCTCGTTCTCGCTCTGGATGATCTCGCCGGTCTCTTCGATGACCACAGGCGGCGCGGCAAACACTTCGGTCCAGCCGAGCATGTTGCGCAGGATCTGGTTGCCGCTGTACGTGGTGGCGTAGTCGTCAAGGCCGTACGGGTGGTAGAATTCCTCCGTCGGGTCGGGCAGCAGCGCACCCAGGATGTGGATGGCGCCGTCGCCGTGGGCAAGCACGCCGAGGCTGACCGCATCGGCGCCGTATTCCCACCCTGCTGCGTCGCCGCCAAGGTCGTTCCACTGCTGCGGGTCGACGCCCCAGATGGGGGCCGCGTTGGCGCCGACGGCAAAGCCGAGGGGCACGGGTTCGTAGGTCTGGCGGGCCTCGCCACGCACCTTCTGGGTCAGCGGGTGCTCGCGGTCCATGTCAATGGCGCCTGCGTAGCGCATGTTGGCACCGACGCCATTTTCCGTGAAGCCGGCCAAGTCGAGGTACTCGAGGGCCGCATCCGTGAGGACCAGGTTGCCGCCGTTTTCGACCCAGGCCTTGAGGCGCTCAATGCTGGCGCTGTCAGGCGCGCCGCCGGCGACCGCGTTCTCGGCGGCGTCACCGGAGACGAACTGGTTGATGGCGGTGCCCGGAATGACGATGGTGTCATGGCCGTCGAGCATGCTCTGGGTGACGCTGGCCCAGCTCGTCGTCGTCATGACGCCGGGCAGTTCGCCGTCGCGCAGGAACGGACGCATGTCGTCGAAGTACTTGGCCGGGCGCGCAAAGAAGGGGTTGTCTGCGCTGTATTGCCAGGGATCGTCGTGGGGGTTGCTGTCGGCCCAGCCGCCGGGGGTGAGCATGGGTTCGCCCGCGGCGTTGACGTCGTCCAAGTTGGTGGCGACGTAGTCGGGCATGATCACGAGCGTGTTGGTGCCTTGCGTGTCGTAGCTGATGCGCACGTCAAGAGCGGCCGCGTCGAGGAAGCTCTTCATGATGTGGCGCACCGAGTGCACGTGGTAGTCGTTGAATTGGGCGCCGGCTTCGTACTGGCTGTCCACGGTGATGTGGTTGTAGGCAAGCTCGATGTCGTAGCCAGGCGCATTGAGGCCGCTGGATTGGGCGAAGAAGTCTCCGCTGAAGCCAGAGTCCGTGTAGCCGATGGCATCCCACACGGTGGACCAGTCCGCAAATTCGCCGCTGCCGACGGCGCGGCTCGGGCTGCTTTGCGGGCAGAAGTTTCCAAGCTCCGCGCAGGCGGGGCTTCCCGCAATGGCGCTGCCGGCGGCGTCGCCGAGCGTGCCGGCGGAGCCAAGGAGCGTGAGCCATTCCGCGAAGTGGTCATCCTCGTTCATGCGCTCCTTGAGCGTTTCTGCGAGGCGCGTGCTGCGGTGCATCTCCTGCGGGCTGAAGCTTCCCGCGGGCATCATGATGGCCACGAAGTTCTCGTGGTTGAGCATGCCGTGGATGTCAATGGCGTAGTTCCAGGTGTGCTCAAGGAACCAGTTGGCGTAGCCCTTTGCTTCGGGCTCGTTCATGGCCAAGCGGCCGTTGTTGGCGTTGACGTGCTGCCAGCCCACGGTGGGCAGCTGGCGGTTCAGGTCGGTGCCGTTGCCGTTGGTGCGGCAAAAGAGCGTGGGAAGGTACCCGGGGCAGGGTTCGGCAGCAAACTCGGCTTCGTCGTGGGCCCATCCGTCCGCGTTCGGGAACAAGAGGAACACACGGGTGAAGTCGAGGTAGTCTTCGTAGGTCTCCACTTCGCCGCCGGTCGGCTTGGCCAGGGGGCTGGGCATGCCGGCGCCGTTCTGGACCGTCTCGAGGGCCATGCCCTTGCCGGCCACCAGGTCTTCGAGCACGCGGAAGCCACCCTCGCGGCCACCCTTCTCGTTGCCGTGGATGCTGAGCATGAAAAGCAGATTCAGCTTGTCTTCGGCGGCCACAGGCGAGTCGAAGTTTGTGATCTCGGCGACATAGATGGGCAGGGGCTGAAGCTGCTGCGTCACTTGGTTGACGAGGCCGTAGCTTTCGCCCACTTGGTGGATCGCCAAGCGGTCGGGGTGCTGGGCAGCCAAGTAGTTCAGGCCCGCTTCGAATTCGAAGAAGCTCACGAAGTCCTTGGCGTAACCCGTGTTGCCGGCGGCCGCGTATTCGGGGCGCGCGATGGCTTCGGGGAAGACCCGGCTGGTGGCTTGTTCGCAGACTTCCGGCAACGAAGCAGGACTGGTCGCGCCGCCACCGACGCTGCCTTCGCAGTAAGGGACATTGGGGTTGGCCGTCACGGGGACCGCAGCAACTAGTAGCAGGGCCACAAGGCCCAGCGCCATCGAACGCATATTGCTTCGACGAAGGGGCCGGGGTTTAACCTTTGTCGCGGTCGGCAAGAGGTCGTTCAGGGAACGCGGAGACGTCGCAGGCCGTGCGCATCGGCAACGGTGGCAGGCGCGGGCAAGGAGAGGGGAAAAGAGGAAGACGAAGGCCTGGCCAGATCACCAGAAGCTGACAGGTTCGGCGTCGTCGAGCGGGTCGTCCACTTCTTCGACAGTTGCCTTCAGGCCGGCCTTCTCGGCGTCGGCCGCAAGGGCCTTGGCGCCGTCCTCGTCCGGCAGTTCGTAGGTCACCTTCGTGCCCGCTTCGGCGTAGAGCGCCTTGAAGTGAGCGTCCTTGAACGCGGTCGCATCTTCCAGCTCTTGCGCGACGACTTCGACACGCCAGCTCATGCGTCCACCACTTCTGCCTTCTCGATGAGGTCCCATTCGCGGATCTTGCCCACGACTTGGAGGCCCTCCGTCACGTGTCCGAAGACCGTGTGGACGCCGTCCAAGTGGCGGCAGTTGTTCGCATTCAAGACGATGAAGAACTGGCTTCCGCCGGTGTCTTTGCCGGCGTGGGCCATGCTCAGGCTGCCGTTGCCGTGGCGGCGGGGGTTGCCGACGGTCTCGCAGCGAATCTTGTAGCCCGGCCCACCGGTGCCGGCGCGGCGGTCTCCCTTCTCGCGGCTGTGCGGGCAGCCCACTTGCACGACGAAGTCATCGACGACGCGGTGGAAGCGCAGGCCGTTGTAGAAGCCCTCCTTCACGAGTTTGAGGAAATTCTCGACGGTCTTGGGAGCGTCGTTGGCGAAGAGTTCGATCTCCATGGAGCCCTTTTCCGTCTCCAAGCGGACGACGGGGAGGCCCCCTTCCTTCTTGCCCATGGGGCGTGGGAGTCAGACCTCCGTCATAGACCCCACGCCTACCAGTCGGCAAGCGTGGTGGGCTTGGAGGGGTTCTGTGCCTCGACGTGGGCTGCGCCGAGCGTCAATTCGAAGCCGTCGCCACGGTAGGCAGGCGCGACGGTCGGGCCGTGCAGCGTGAGCTTCGTTCCAGGCACCCAATCGACGCGCACCTCGTCGCCCCAGAGAACGAGCGTCACGTCCACGCCGTCCGTCAGCGTGACGCGGCGTCGGAAACCTTCACCGCCGCTGCGGTAGCGGAACGTCTCGGTGGGTGCGACGTGGGTGACAGTTGCTTCCACGACACCCACCATTCCCGGCCGCAAGTGGGCAAGAGGGATGCGGATGGCGACATCCTCCTCTTGGGCGCGCAAGATCAGCGGCGTGGACTCGTCGTAGGCGTCCATCCATTCCACGGACGGGGCAAGGGGGACAAGGGGAAGAGGGTTCGCTGGGGGGCGGGGAAAGTTCAAAGTGGCCTGAGCCCCCAATGCCCGGCATGGCCGACCCGTACACCGCGCAAGGAACGGAAGAAACGCTCTCCGAAGTTGTGGCGCGCTACGAGAAGAAGGGCTACACGGCCCAGTTCTCCGCCCGCGCCGAAGGCTTCGTCCATTGCCACAAGTGCGGCGAAGAGACTGCCGCCGAGCAGGTTCCACTGCGCGCGCTGCACCGCTTCGAGGGCGTCAGCGACCCCGACGATGAAGCCGTCGTGGCCGCGCTCGAATGCCCTGCGTGTGGTGCCTGGGGCACCTTTGTGGCCACCTATGGGCCTGAAGCAAGCCCCGAAGAGCAAGACGTCATGGGGCGCTTCATGGTGGACGAGCGCGAGCACAGCAACATCCAGACGGGCACCTGATGGACTTCGCCAGCAGATCCTGCAAGCCGTGCGAAGGCGGCGTTGCCCCCATGGACGGCTCCGACGCGGATGCCCTGCTGCAGCGGTTCCCGCACTGGCGGCGCGAGGGGCGCGAGATTGTGCGCGACCTGGAATGCAAGGATTTCCAGGCAGCCCTGGACTTCGTGAACCAAGCGGGGGCCGTCGCGGAAGCAGAAGGCCATCACCCCGATCTGCGCATCCATGGGTACAAGCACGTCGAGGTGCGCCTCTCCACGCATGCCATCGGCGGCTTGTCCGAGAACGACTTCATTCTGGCGGCGAAGCTGGACCAGCTTCAAGCCTGAATTGGCAGCCGACAATCCCGTCAGGAAAAGCCGACGGCTTGCGTGTTCGCACCCAGACGCTCTTGACGTCTCCGAGATCGATCAAGCGCGTCGCCATCTCTTGAACCGCAGTTTCCTGCAAGCGGAACTTCCCCGCCAACAAGACATCGTGCACAATCCGACGTACATCCCGCGTGTCGACCCCCGGTTCTTGGTCGCTCGCTGGCGGTCGAGCCAGCGTTAGCTCGACGTCGACGACCACTTGCTGTTCGATTTCCCTCTCGTGCGGCAACATGCCAAGGATGCACTCGACGCGCAGATCCTTGAACTCGAGAATCATGCCACACCCTCGAAGAGATGCGGGGCCTCCGCATGCATCGCACGAACGAGCATGCTCACATCACGAGCAAAAAAGAGCTGGTCAGCAGCATCCCACAGAAAATCCTCGGAAAGGGTCTTGCTGAAGACGAGCAATTGGCCTTTGACTCCGCCGATTGTCCAAGGAAGCGTCTCACCAGAGCATGAAAACGACGACGGCGTCGCTGCTGCCCCCTTGATGGTGTGTGACAAGTCGTTCTTTGGCGGGCGGCACAGCAGCACGCCGACATTGCAGCGGCGAACATTCAGTTCGCAGTGCATCCGAATGGCAGGCCCCTCGATGACGTAGTCCGCTTCAAAGTGCCCGGCAGCCACATGCACCTCAGCACCAAGGGTTTGGCGAAGCTCCCCAGGAAGGAGCGACTTTAGCACGCGATTCGTCCGCGCGTGGAGGGCTTTTGTGCCCCCTGCCGTGAACACCAGTAGCAACACGATTCCCGCGACAGGCAAAACGACTGCAAGCAGGTATGCGGCAGCATCCACCGTGACGAGATCCCGCTTAGCGACACCCACCACGGCCAAGGCCGTGGCCGCGCCCACTGCCGCAGACGCAAGGCCCCCGAGCAACCATTGCAGCCAAATGGGGACGAGGCGCATGCGAAGACCTTGCAGGATTTCCACGCGTCGTGACAGGTCTGCGCCACTTGACCGTTACGAGAAGGCTAAGGGCATTGCGCGAATCCACGCGTGTGGCAATTCTGGTAACTGGAGCCGCCAAGAGAATTGGCGCATCAATCGCGCGCCAGCTGGCAGCCGCAGGCCATCATGTGATTGTCCATGCCAACCAGAGCGTGGACGAAGGCCGCATTCTCGCCAAGGAAATCGGTGGCGATTTAGTGACCGGCGATCTCATGGCGGCCGATGGTGCAGACGCCGTATACCAAGCAGCGAACCAATGCCAAGATGTGGACCATGTCGTCAACAACGCGTCCCAATTTCCACGGAGCACGATTCGGGCCGTCACCAACGATGAATGGCAGACCATGCTGCACCTGCACGCATGGATCCCCTTGCGCTTCATGCAGTTGCACGCCGGCCGCCAGTCAGTCACGAATCTCCTCGATACGCGCATTGCCGCCAGTGACCCGCAGCACTTTGCCTACATCCACAGCAAGCGGATGCTCCATGAATTGACCCTGTCAGGCGCGCGGGAACTTGCGCCCACGCGAGTCAACGCTGTCGCTCCTGGAGCGGTCCTGCCTCCAACCGATGGAGGATCGATGGAAGATGCCGTCGCCGCGACGGTTCTGAAGAAACCAGCAACGCCCGAAGAGATTGGCCAATCGGTTC
>JBFKLD010000088.1:0-6149 GCA_041630755.1 Thermoplasmatota archaeon | reverse complement strand
TCGACGATGTCTTCCTGGTACGCTGTGAGGACGTTTCCGGCGAAGATGAGGGCGCCGACACCCAGGATGGTGGCAACGGCGACGGCGACGAGCAGCACGATGCCCAAGATCTTGGCAAATCCCCATGCGCCTTTGGCGGCGACGCGGCCGGTGCCGGCGGCCACTTGGCCGGTTCTGCGTGCGATGCGAAGCAGCACGTCTCCGGTTGCGTCACGCAGGACGGTCTCTCCCGCGTCGTAGGCGACGGCAATCTCGTCCGGCTCGCCGAACGCCTCGATGGCGCCTGCGGTGGCAGAGGTGCGGTCTTGGCCTTCCGCCATCCGCCGCCCGATGTCTGCTTCGAGGTGGGCTTCGATCTCTTGGAGGGCATTCGTCCTGTCTTCGGCCGGGAGGCTGGTGAGGCGCTTGCGCACGGCGTTCAGGTAGTCGTTGATCATAGCAATGTGTCCATGGCGTCGCGCAGGTCGGTCCAAGCGGTGCGGCCGTGCGCGAGCAGCCGCGTTCCTTGACGGGTGAGCGTGTAGGTTTTGCGTGGCGGGCCGTCGCCGGTGGACCAGGTGCTCTTGAGGAGCCCTTCTTTGTCCATCCGGGCCAGCAGGGGGTAGATGGTTCCCTCCTTCCAGTAACCCGGTCCGGTCGTCTCTTCCATGGCTTTGATCAAGGCGTACCCGTGCAGCGGGCCGCGTGCGAGGTGGGCAAGGATCAGCAGGTGGAGTGTGCCTTGCACAAGGTCTCGTTCGAGGCGGTCGCGGGCGTCGGGTTTGGTGGCCATGGAGGATACCACGCAAGCCGAGGTATCTCGACTTCCGAGGTACCTCCAAGGTCGAGGGCTATTTGGTGGTTGCGGGCCCGGTCAATGCAGTCAGGCACGCATCCCAGACCGCCGCCGCCTTGTCCAAGTCCTCCAGGGGAATGCGTTCCTCCGGGGTGTGGTCGAGCGACGAATCACCGGGGCCGTACGCCACCATGGGCACGCCCGGGTAACGGTCCGCCAAGATGTTGAAGTCCGCCGTTCCGGTCTTGCGAAGCACGCGTGGAGTGGCCCCCGCGCCGCGGATCGCAAAGCGAAATGCTGCCACCAGTGCGCTGCGCTTGTCCGACGCCGCCGCGGGAAGGGCCTCGGCAACAGCGACGGTCGCATCGGGGATCGCGGCCTCGATGGCGGCACGGACTTGGTCGGGCGTCGCCTGCGGCGGCAAGCGCACCTGGAAATCCGCGGTCACCGTGTCCTCGGCCGGGCTGCGCGCGCCGTCCAACCGCAGATGGACATCGTCGAAACCGGTGCCTGTGTGGATGGCCGTCCGCAAGGTGTCCCATCCCGCAGCAAAGCAATCCCAGGCGTTGGGGTCTGGATGCCCGCCATGCACGGGGCGGGCCCTCCAGGTCAACGTTCCACGAAGCAGGCCCTTGTACGCGATGGTGACGCCGTTCCAGCCGCTTGGCTCGCCAATGATGATCATGTCGGGCGACGGAAGATCCAACGCCCGTGCGCCGCGGCTGTCGCCTTCCTCGCCGACGGCCCCCACGATTGTGATGTTGGCATCGCGGTGCCGCAGCGCCGCCTGATAGGCCGCGCAAAGAGGCGCCTTGGCGTCCACGCTTCCTCGGCCCCACAAGACCCCGTCCTCCACCCGCACGGGAATCTCTCCAGGCACCGTGTCTACGTGGCCCACGAACACGATGTGTGGGCCCGATCCGCCCGTGCGGGCGATGAAATTGCCCACCGCGTCCTCGACGACATCAAGCCCGTCGGCACGGGCGCGTTCCTGCAAGAACGAGACCACGGCACCTTCGTCCCCCGTCACGCTTGGGATGCGCACCAATTCTTCCAAACTGAAGCTCATAGGGAATCCACGATGATGCGGGCGGCTTCCTCCAGCGCCTCGGCAGGAGTGGTCAAGGGGGGCAGGAAACGCACCTCCCTGGTGCCTGCGGCCAGCGCCAGCAGGCCGCGCTCTTGCATGGCTGCCAGAACCGGCTGGGGCCGCACGCGCAGCGAAGCTCCGAGCATCAAGCCCGCGCCAGAGATCTCTTTGATGGCCGGATGCGACAATTGGGAGGAAAATGCGTGGCCTTTCTCGGCGACGGAGGGAAGCACGTCTTGGAGCGTCCGCAACGTGGCTGCCATGGCGGCACACACCATGGGAGAACCCCCGTAGGTGCTGCCGTGCCCGCCCGGGGGAAGACTGTCGGCGATCTCTTGCTGCATGATCGTGGCTCCGATGGGCAACCCGCCTGCCAGGCCCTTGCCGATGGTGACCACGTCGGGAAGGACTCCCGCTTGCTCGCATGCCAGGAAGGTGCCCGTGCGCCCGGTGCCGCATTGAATCTCGTCAAAGATCAGCACTGCGCCGTGATCCTCGGCAAGATCGCGCGCGGCGCGCAGGAGTGCGGGGCTTGCGACGCGGATGCCGCCTTCGCCTTGGATGGGCTCCATGATGATGGCGGCGGTGTCTGCGTGGACGTTCTCGGCAAGCGCATCCACGTCCCACGGGGAGAAATCCACCGCCAAGCCCGCGGGTGCGAAGGGTTCGCGAAATGCGGGGCGATGCGTCAGGCTCGCCGTAGCCAATGTGCGCCCATGGAAGGATCGCTCCATCGCGGTGAAGCGCCCGCGACCCGTCTTGGCGACCGCCAGCTTCAGAGCAAGCTCATTTGCCTCGGCACCGCTGTTGGCAAGAAACGTCTTGGTCAATGCGTTGGGCAAGAAACCGTGGAGCAATTCCAGGGCTTGCGCCCGCTGTGCGCAGGGGATGCCTTGTGCCACGTGGACGAGCTGGCTGGATTGCTCACGGATGGCCTCGACGATGGCGGGATGGTTGTGGCCGAGCAAGTTCACGCCGTGGCTGGCGCCGCCGAAATCGAGAAGGCGCTGGCCTTCGTCGGTCCAGACTTCGTGGTTGATGGCCCGTGCGGCCACAAACGGTTTGGCTGGGAAGCTGCGCAGGAAATGCTGTTCGGTCATCCGATCACCGTGCCCTGGCCAGCCAAGGCATCGGCAAGCGGTGTGTCGCCGTGCGCCGTCGCAAGGATGACTTGCTGGACGCCGCCGTCGAGGGCTTCTCGCACGCCCATGAGCTTCTTGCGGAACCGCCCCTTGGCGTAGGATTCGTTGGATTCCAATGCGTCGCGAGGAATGTGCTCGATGAGGCTTGCGGGATCCTCCACGTCGCGAAGGAGCCCTGGAACGTCGCTCAAGATGACCAGCCTGGATGCACCCATGGCGGCGGCCACGGCGGCGCTGGCTCTGTCGCCGTCCACGTTGACCGCTTCGCCAGAATCGGCCAGCGCCGGGGGGGTCAGGACAGGATGGAATCCCGCATCAAGAAGAGTAGTGAGAAGGTGGGTGTCCACGGTGTGGACCTTGCCCGTATGGTCGCCGCGCAGCATCATCTTCCGGCCTTCGTCCACGATGCGGATCGTCTCCTTCCGGACGGCCCGCAGGACCGCACCATCCACACCGCTGAGGCCCACGGCGTTGCAGCCGCGCACCTGCAATTGGCGCACGAGCTCGTTGTTGATGCGCCCCCGGTAGACCATCTGCATGGCGGCGAGGGTGTCCTCATCGGTGTAGCGGCTCATGTGGCCGCTGGGGCTGGTGACGAAGCGGGGGGGATGGCCGAGCTTCGTGCTCACGTCGTCCAGAAGCGCGTTTCCGCCATGGACCAAGATCCATGGTTCTTCCAGGGTCGAAAGTTCATCCAAGAGGGCTGCGGGGTCAATGGAGGACCCGCCGCCAAGTTTCACGACGAGCATGTTACACGGGGCTTAGTGGAAGTTGCGTGAGGCCGAGGGTTTCGGGCAAGCCGCGCATGAGGTTCATGCATTGCACGGCGCTGCCCGCTGCGCCCTTCACGAGGTTGTCAATGGCCGCGGTGGCGACGATGCGGCCGTCGGCGGCATGGAAGCCGACGTCGGCGTAGTTGCTGCCTGCCACCAGCTTGGGGTCCGGGCCGCGGTGTGTCCCTTGGCGCTCCTTGACAACGCGCACGAACGGCTCCTCGCCGTAGGCTTCGCGCCAGGCGCGCCAGAGGGTCTTTTCGTCCGGGGAATGCGTCAGGACGTGGCATGTTGCCATGGCGCCGCGCACCAGTTCGACGGCATGGACCGACATGTGGGGGGCGACGCCGCATTCTTGTTCGACTTCCGCGGCGTGGCGGTGGTGGGTTGGAGCGTAGAGGCGGAGGCTGCGGCTGCGTTCGGCGTGCATGCCTGCCGCGTTGACGCTGGCGCCGGCGGCGCTGGAACCGATCTTTGCATCCACGACCACTTCGGCGTCGGCCAGAAGCCCTGCCCGCGCAAGCGGCAGGAGTGCGAGGTTGGTGGCGGTGGCGATGCATCCAACGCCGCTGACCAAGGACGCGCCCGCGATGGCATCGCGGTGGGATTCGGGCAGTCCGTACACTGCTTTTTCCAGCAGCTCGGGTGCTTCGTGCGGCTTGCCGTACCAGCGCTCGTAAGCTTCTGGGCTTTGGAGCCGGAAGTCGGCGCCCAGGTCGATGACGCGGCTTCCTTGTTCAAGCAAGTCTGGGATGACGTGCTGGCTTTCGCCGTGGGGCAGGCAGGTGAAGACGATGTCCGCGTCGGGCAGGCCGCGGTCCGAGAAGCGCAGATCGGTTGCGCCGCGCAGGTTCGGGTGGACCCGATGCACGGGCTGTCCGGCGTATTGGCCGCTCGTGGCTGCAACGACATCGGCTTGCGGATGCTCGATGATGAGGCGCATCAATTCGCCTCCGGTGTATCCGCTTCCGCCGATGATGCCGACGCTGTTTCCGCCGCGGAACTCTTCGGACTGGACCCGCTGCTTCATCGCCTGGCCTCGGCGACACAGTATTCAATGATTGCGCCGGGGATGTCCACTCCTGTGGGTTCGACGCTGTTGCGGAATTCCATGGTGTGGTTGACTTCGTGGATGACCAGCCCGTCGGGGCCTTCCATGGCGTCGATGGCGACGACGCCGCCGCCGACGGCCTGGGCTGCCCGGGCGCACATGTCTGCCAGCTCCTCGGAAATGGGCCGGTTCTGCGCACGTGCGCCGCGGGCGGTGTTGGTGACCCAGGAAGGGCTGACGCGTTCGATGGCGGCGATGGTTTCGTCCCCGACGACGAAGGCGCGGATGTCTTTGTGCATCCGGTTTCCTTGTTCGTCGGTCATGCCGTTGCGGGTGTCGACGTAGCGTTGCATGTAGTACACATGCTGCTGGGGATTGGGAAGGGCTTCGCGGTGCTCCAGCAGCTGCTGGGCTTGGAAGCGGTCGTCGGCGCGGGACACGAGGCGGGCCCAGGATCCGACGGTGGGCTTGAGGACGACTGGGTACCCCATGCGGTCCATCGTGTCGAGGGCCGTTTCGGCGTCGAAGGCGACGTAGGTGTCTGGCGTGGGGATGCCTGCTTGGCGCAGGCGGAAGCTGGTTTCGGCCTTGTCCATGCACGTGGCTGCGGTGTCGAAGCGGTTGACCGACGGGTGGCCGGCGGCGCGGCAGGCGCGCAGCAGGTACAGTCCGCGCGTGGCGCTGACGCTGCGGGCGAGCACGACGTCGCCGGGAAGGTCGCCGTCAAGGCTCAGCACCAGGTCTGCGTCGCGGATGGCTTCGATGGCAATGCCGCGGTCCTTGGCAGCGTCGAGGAGCATGCGCTCTTCGTGGCGCAGCCGGGTGTGGACGAGGCTGATCTGCACTTATTCGCCCCAGTCTTCCTCGACCTCGGGGGCCACTTCGATGCGAAGCGGCGCGAGGCTGATGACTTCCAGCTCGACGCTGCAGTCGGTGCAGTCGAGGATCTCTCCGGCGAGGGTGGGGGTCTGGTCGATGGCGGCGCCGCATTCGGGGCATTCGATGACGGTGGTCAGTTCCATGGGAATCGTTTCCTGGTTGACGGTTTCCAAGGCAGAACGGCGGGTTCAGCCATGGATTCGTCGCGCAAACTTGGCTTATCGTGGTGTCTATTTAAGCTTAGCGCCGGAAACCGTGGGTTTGGTGGGGCTTTGGGGCGAAAAGGGCCGCTGGCGCTACGGAATCAATGCGCATGGCTGAGGAATGCGCAGCCTGCGGGTGGCGTGCCCATCACGCGCGCAGCGCATCCATCCATGCCTGGACTTGGGGTGCGCCGGCCCCGGGGGTCGCCGCCGCCGCCACAGCTCCTTTGGCGCCC
>JBFKLD010000087.1:0-6213 GCA_041630755.1 Thermoplasmatota archaeon | reverse complement strand
ACGACGGAACCGAATACGAGGATACATTCGTGCGCGTGTTCCTGGAGGACGCGATCATTCACTATGCGGCCGCGGCTTCGTACCAATGGGTCGGTTCGTCAGCCGTTTCGGCTTCGATGGCCGGTGGAGATCTCGTCATCGTGAAGCAGCTGCATGACGGGCAGCAGGCCGAGGAGTTGATGCCGGCTCCGGACTCATTCACCCTCGAACCCCGCTACAACAAGATTGGCATCCACGTCAGCGAACCCGCGCCCAGCACCGCCGTCGCTCTGCCCGCCGCATGGCAGGCGCCGCTTCTGAGTGCGGGGCTCGCATTCACTCTTCTCGGCGTCGCAGTCTTCCTGGCGCTTCGCCTGGGTCGCGACCCGAAGCGCGTCATGGAGAAGGCGCTCGAAGCCGGCGACCACACCAAGGCCGCCGCCGAAGCCGCCCGCATCCTCGCCAACGATCCTTCCAACGAAGGGGCCCGCATCGGCCGCGCAGTGGCGCTCACGCGCGCCGGCCGCTGGGGCGACGTCGTGGACGAGCTGGAGCAGCACCGCCGCATGTACACGGCCACCGATGGCGTTCTGGACTACTTGCTGGGTGTCGCGTACCTCGAAACGGGTGCCCGCGACAAGGCCCGCGAAGCCATGGAGCGCGCCGTGGCGGCAACGCCTGCGCTGGCGCACGACGCCATCGCCCGCATGCCCAACTTGGCGCCCCGCCTGGAGGGTGCCTATGCTTGATGCGTTCTTCGCGCTCCTGTTTCCTTCGCTCTTTGGCAAGACCATCGATCCGGAGAAACTCTTGCAGCAACCGCTGCGCAAGCGCTTGGTCAACTTGATTGAGCGCAAGCCTGGCATCCATGCCAGCGAATTGTGCCGTGAGGCCGGCGAGCCTTGGGGCACGGTTCAGTACCACATTGACCTCCTGCGCAAAGGCGAGCTGGTGCAGTCCCACAGCACGGGCCGTGAGCGCTGCCTGTTCCCGGGAACCACGGACGAAACCGAGGCCATGCAGATGGCGGTCCTGAATCAGGGTCGCCGCCCGGACATTGCGACGCTGCTTCTGGCGCGTCCTGGTCTGCGGCAAGTGGATGTGTGCAACACGCTGGGCATCGGCCGCAAGACCTTCCGCAGCAGCATGAAGGCACTTGTGGATGCGGGTCTCATCGAGGAGCGGCGCGGCCTGCAAGAGGTCCGCTACTTCCCGGCGGAGCACTTGCCGGACATGCTTGGCGAAAGCGACGCTGGCTACGCGTAGTCGAGCTCACCCCGCGATTCCGGCGCCCTTCCTACTTGCGGCGCAGCGCGATGGCGATGGCGCCCAGCAGGGCGAAGATTCCGAAGCCGGGGCTTTCCTGGGCCTGGCTCAAGTCCCCGCTGAGGATCGCTGCCGTTTCGGTTTCGTCCAGGATGTCTTGGGCCGTCGTCACCTTCGTGAGTGTGTGGGCTGCGCCTTCGACCGCGGCGTTGGAGGTGCTGCGCACGATGATCGTCGTGTGCGCTTCATCGCCGTCGCGTGCGTCGCTTGGGGCGCTCACGGCCAACGCCAGGGTGCGCGTTTCCTGCGGCTGCAAGCGGACCGTGGTGTCTCCGATGATGCTTGCCCACTCGGTGTTGTGGCCGGTCAGCAAGATCTCGAATTCGTCGGCAAATTCGCCGTCGTAGGTCAAGTCGAAGCGGTACACGGCGGTCTTGCCAGGGTTCACGAACTTCTCTTGACCGGTTTCTGTCGCGGCGAGGATCAGTTCGCGGTCCAGCTGCAGCGGCGCGTCGAGGCTGTCATGGTACTCGAAGAGGGGCAGCTGCATGCTGGTGAACTGGGTGGACATGGTGGGCTCGGTGGTGTCCGGGCCCCAGAATGTCGCCGGGGCTTGGGCGGCCGAGCGCATGGCCACCGTCACGAGGATGTTGCTGGATCCCGTGGGGTCGTAGGGGATCAAGTCAGCTTCCACCAGGGGCGTCAGCTCGACGTCGAAGTTGAGGGTGCCACTTTGGGCACCCGCCAGGGGTTCACTGCTTCCGGTGGCAAGCGTGATGGATTCGTAGTTCGGCTGGTTTCCGAATCGGCCGCCTCCGCCGTTGTATTTGCGCCATTCCACGACGACATCGAGCTTCGGGTCGAGCACGGGCGACGCGGTGGTCACTTGGGTGCTGAAGGTGCCGGTGCGGTCCATGTCGAAGTCCAGGCCCATGCGCAGTCCGGGGCTGAGGCTGTACTGCCACCAGGTGACGAATGAGCTGCCGCCAAAGGGCGGGCCGGCGACAAAGCCGGGCACGGGGACGCCTTCGTCTTCGGTGTCCACTTCGGGGCCTGCGGCATTCATCCAGCTTTGGACGCCGCCAAAGACGGTGTCGAAGACGGGGAAGTCGGGTTTGGCGACGCGGCTGTGGAACCAGAGCGTGTCGTGGTGCCCCGCAGGTTGCGGAATGGCCGGCCAGTAGACGCCGAGGCGGCTCTTGCTGAAGTCGCCATCGGCGCTGAAGACCGCGGTGAAGTGCTGGAGCGTGCCGTGGGCGTGCGCGAAGGGGATGCTCAGCAGGATGGTCGCATTGACGGAGTCGCCCGCGGGGACCGTCACGAAGTCGGCGTGGCTGGCCTTCCAGTTGCCGGGGATGCCCTCGGTGGTGATGCGGACCTCTTGGTCCTCGGTGCCTTGGTTGGTGAGGATGATGGTGTAGGCGAACGTGTTGGCTTCGCCGTTGGTCCAGCGGACCGGGTCCGGCGCGAAGCTGAACACGCTGCCGCTTTGCAGCACTTCGCCGGTGAGCATCGAGTATTCGTCGCCGAATCCGGCATCGGGGACGCGGTCCGACGCCCAGGGGCTCGTCATCTGCACTTCGGCCATGCCCATGCGCATGCCGTCGTTGAAGAAGCCCATGGCCATGCTCTGGGCGAACACGTTGGTGAGCGTGCTGCCCTTGTCAAGGGGCGCCTGGTTGCTGTCCACGATCGCCTCGCGGGGTGCGATGGCCACGATGCGGTTTCCGGCCACGTCCACTTCGGCGGTCGCAGGGGCGATGGTGCGCCACCAGGTGCCGTCCCAGGTGCTCAGCCAGGCCCGGGCGCCCTTGGCGTCCGGGAAGACAGTCGTCACGGGGCCGTCCAGGATCAGTTGCGTGGTGATGCGGTACTCCGTGTCTGCGTAGGTGAAGTACACCTCGTAGCGCGGGTCGCTGAAGGGCACGAGGCCGCCACTTTGCTCGAGGCTGGCCACGTCCATGTAGAACGCCACCTGGTCGATGGTTTCGTGGGCCAAGCCCACGGCCAGCAAGTCCAAGCCCGTGAATGCGCCTTCTGGAGGCGAACCGGCAGGCGTGTCCTGCTGGACATAGATCATCACGTCGCCGGCGCTGTCGGCGGCAAGTGGAGTGTCCGCTTGTGCCATGGCGGGCACGGGGACCAGAAGGACCATCAACAGGAGCGCAAGGGAGCGACGCATTGGATTTCCACGAAAGACCTGGACCTTAAGCGTTGTGTGGGGCGTGTCGAAGCATCGGCGCGGTGCCTCTTATGAATGGCCTCCCGGTGGACGAGCCGTGAAGGTCGGTCTCGTCGGGAAGCCAAACGTCGGCAAGTCCACGTTCTACGCGGCGGCGACGCTTGCCGAGGCAGACATTGGCGACTACCCCTTCACCACCATCGACGCCAACCGCGGCGTCGGATACGTCCGGGTGACGGACCCGGGGGAAGAATTTGGCGTCGTGGCCACCCCGCGCACCGGCAAGGTCCTCGGGGCGACCCGGTACGTGCCCGTGGAGATCGTGGACGTGGCCGGATTGGTTCCGGGCGCCAGCGAAGGGCGTGGCCTCGGCAACCGGTTCCTGACGGATCTGGCCCGCGCAGATGTCCTTGTCCACGTGGTGGATGCCAGCGGCAAGACAGACGCCGAAGGCAACCCCATCACGGGCCAGCACGACCCTCTCGAAGATGTGGCATTCCTGCGCACCGAGATCGAGGCGTGGATTGCCGGCATCCTCCACGACGGCTGGGACCGGTTCCTGCGCCGCATCCAGCAAGAGCACCGCAAGCTCGACGTGGCGCTGGCGGAGCGCCTGAGCGGCCTTGGCGTCACGGAACCCATGGCCGCGAAGGTGCTGCGGGATGCCGGATTGGCGGGTACGAAGCCCACCGAATTCCCCGACGACGCCATCGCGCGCCTTGCCCGTGCCACGCGCACGGTCTGCAAGCCGATGCTCGTGGCCCTCAACAAGGCCGACAAGACGGACGACGCAACGCTGGAGCGTCTCGAAGCGGCCATCGAGGAACCAACCGTCCGGGTGGCCGCCCAGGCAGAATTGGCGCTCGGGAAAGCCACCCAAGCTGGAGCCATCACGCACCAGCCCGGCAGCGCGACGTTTGCGCCCGCCATCGAGCTCAATCCCGCCCAGAAGCAAGGTCTGGACTACATCCAGACAGTCCTCGACCGTTTCGGGGAAACCGGGGTCCACAAGGCGCTCGAAACCGCCGTGTTCGCCTTGCTTGGAAGGATTCCCGTCTTCCCCGTCGAGGATGAGTCCAAGCTCACCGACAAGGAGGGCCGCGTCCTGCCGGATTGCCACCTCGTTGTCAAGGGCACGACCGCCAAGCAGCTTGCGTACCGAGTCCACACGGATCTGGGCGACAACTTTGTGCGCGGCATTGATTGCCGCACGAAGCGCGCCATCGGAGCAGACCACGCGCTGGAAGCAGGCGACGTGGTCAAGATCGCCGCCAACGCCTAGGGGCCCCCGCCAGCAGTTATATACCAGGTCTGTGTCGGAACGCCTGCAGCTCCGGCTGCGCACCGATGTGCCACCGCCCTCGGGCAACGGTGAAGGTGACAAATCGCGGAGATGATCGCGTATGAGCAAAAGTGCATACCACTACATGGGTGAAGCTTGGAAGAAGCCCGAGAAGGGCTTCGGCAGCGAAAACTGGAAGCGCCTCGTCGAATGGCGCGACGGAGAATCCTTCGTCCGCGTCGAGAAGCCGCTGCGCCTCGACCGGGCCCGCAGCCTCGGCTACAAGGCCAAGCAGGGCGTCGTCGTTGTGCGCGCCCGCGTGCGCCGTGGTGGCCTCCACAAGAAGCGCTTCGACGCTGGCCGCGTGCCCAAGAAGATGGGTGTCAAGAAGATCACCATGAGCCAGAACACCCAGGTCATCGCAGAGCAGCGCACCGCCAAGCGCTACCCGAACCTGGAAGTCCTCAACTCCTACTGGGTGGGCGAAGACGGCAAGAGCCACTACTACGAAGTGATCCTCGTTGACCCCTTCCACCCGTCCATCGTCAAGGACAAGGACCTCAACTGGATGAGCGACCCCGCCAACCGCAACCGTGTCCTGCGCGGCAAGACCAGCGCCGGCCAGAAGCACCGCGGCATGCGCAACCGCGGCAAGGGTGCCGAGCACCTGCGCCCCAGTGTCCGCAAGAGCGGCGCGCGCAAGAAGGACAAGCTCATCTGGAAGGCCGAAGTTCAGGCCGAAAAGAAGCGCCAGTAAGCTGGCAACCTTCTCTTTTCCTCTCCTTCCTTTGCTCCGGCTCAGGCCGGTGGGCGCTCCAAAACGGATGCGCACGTGTTGCTGACGAAGCTCGCGCTAAACGGATGTCGCGCGTTGCTGGCAGTGCTCGCGCTAACGGATGTGCACGCACTTGGCGTGCATGCGCGAAGGCTGACTATTCGGTCAGCTGCTCTTGGAGGGTGATGATGACTTCCGTCAGCATGTCCTCGAAGACGGTGTTCTTGTACTCCTTGTCGCCCGTGTCCGTCTGGGTGCGGGCGATGAAGAAGTGGCCGTCTTTCAGAATCTCAATGTGAGCAAGTGTGTCCGACATGGCAATCATGGCCTGAGGCCAATTCCCTTTGGGCCGACCTTGGTCTTAACTCCTGCGGCTCCTGTCTACGGACGCGCGGGGCCGTGGCGCGGCACCCGCTTGGCACCCGCCGGGGCACCGCGCTTGCGCGTGGGAAGGATCTTGCCTTCCTTCACCCAGTGCGGCGCCTCATCGCAGAACGCACGGCGCACGTTGCGGGCCATCAGGAATCCCTTGTGGAGCGTCCGGTTCTGGTCGCTTTTGAGCGTCTTCACGACCAGCTTCACGTCGCCCACCTGGAACACCTGGCCGATGTGGACCTCGGTTTCCGGTTCGACGTTGAGCGCGTAGCTGCGCGTCACGGGGCCGTCGTTGACGGCAAACTTGAGTGGCACCGTGTCGAAGCGCTTGGCAAAGACGGTCTTCACTTGGGT
>JBFKLD010000086.1:0-6264 GCA_041630755.1 Thermoplasmatota archaeon | reverse complement strand
GTCGCGCCAGAATCGAGGTGGAGAACATGCCAAGTCCGGGCAATCCGCGCACAAGCTACCTCGCAAGCCTCAGCGCCATTGCCCTCCTGCGGCGCATCGTGAGCCCGATCGAGATTGGCGCCTGAGGCGACCCGTACCCACCGTCCGTTTGCCAAGGTGACAGGAACCTTTAGGTCGAAGAGCCCGAGTCGGCCTCCTATGCGCACGACCGTGGCCCTCGTGGCCCTGCTGTTTGCCGCCGCCCCCGCGCTGGCCCAAGTCAACGTCTCCCCGCAGCCCGCTGGTGGGCTCCTCGCCCCGGGCGCCACGACGGAACTGTACGTGGACGTCACCGTGGACTGCCTGTGGCTTGCCCAGAACGGCGGCAGCGCCACCGTGACACTGGCCACGCCCAACGCCCCCGAGTGGCTCCTGGCCGGCCCCGCGGAAGCCAGCTTCAACGGCATCACGTGCCTCCAAGGCCAGCAGACGACGCTGGCCGCCAACATCACCCTCCCCGTGGACATCGCCGAGGACGCCATCGGCCTCGTCAGCACCCCGCTCACCGTGGAAGCCACCGGCACCCCCAGCACGGGCTCGGCCGTGACCGCATCCGGCGACGTGCCGGACGGCATCATGGTGGACTACCGCAGCGGCCACACCCTGAGCCCGGCCGGATCGCAGACGTTCGACGTCACCGACGGCACCTACACGTTCAACCTGACCATCGAGGTCCAGGCCAACGCCAAGTCCATGGTCATGTTCGAGAACAAGAAGCTCAGCGACCCCGGCGCCAAGCTCAGCGGCCTCAAGGCCGTCATCTTCGAAGTCGCCGAAGGCGAGCGCGAAGCGACCCTGGAAGTGACCTTCGAGGCGCCGGAAGGCGCATGGGAGGAAGTCACGGCCAGCTTCAAGAATTTCAGCCACTGCATGGGCGGCCCGGACTGCCCGCCGGTGGAAGAGACCAACATCACCTACACGTTCCGCAACGCGGGCACCCCCGCCGGTGAAGAGCCGGAGCAAGACAGCCCCGGCTTCGGTGTGCTGGCGCTCGTGGGCATGCTGGCCCTGGCTGGCGCGATGCGCCGCCGATGAAGCCCATCCGGCGCGGCGCACGCGGCCCCATCGTCCGGCGCTTCCAGGACGTCCCTGGATTGCGCGGCAAGGAGGGCGAACTGACGGTCGGCGAAGGCACCATCGTGCGCGGCGCCATCTCCCATGACGGTGGCGTGAGCCTCGGCGCACGCGTCCACGTGCACGGTGCAGTGCAAGGCGGCCACGAGGTCATCCTGGGCGCGCAGGTGCGGATCGATGGAACGGTGCGCGCCAAGGGGCGGGTCGTGGTCCAAGACGGAGCACGCGTGGCCGGAACCATCACTGCCGGCACCGACGTGCTGCTGCTGGGAGATTGTCACGTCGAGGACGTGGACGCCGCGGGCGACATTGTGGTGCACGGGGCACCCAAGACCGGTGAATTGCGTCCCGGCGGGCGCGTCACGACCGGATAGGCCCCCGCGAAACCGCGCGCCGCTGGCCGCGGGCAACGAGTCGGTAGGGCAACGGGACCGTGCGGCCACCGGCCGACCAGGCGGCGTCTCCGACCGCCGACCTAGCTGTATTGGAACATGGCGTCCAGGCACGCCTGGGCGCCTTCGAGGACAGCGGCATCGATCTCGACGCTGTGGGCCTCCGGTTCCTGCAATGCGCGCAGGATGTCCACCAATCCCGTCTTCTTCATGTGCGGGCACTGGACGCACGAGCCGTAGATGTTGAGCTGCGGCATCTCTGCGCGGATGCGGTCTGCGGTGCCGCACTCGGTGATGGGCATGATGTCCACCCGCCCTTCGGCTTCAAGCGTCCGGGCGTAGTCCATCATCTTCTCCGTGCTGCCGATGTAGTCGGCTTCCAGGAGGACCTTCGGGTCGCACTCGGGGTGCGCCAGGATGACCAGCCGGCCCCCTTCCGCGGCCACGGATTCTCGCCAGGCGGCGGCCGTGGCGGCGTCGAAGCGCTCGTGGACTTCGCAGGCACCATCGAAGATGTGCACCTTCTTGATGCCCTCCAGCTCCTTCTGGAGGTGCGCCCCCATGTACTTGTCCGGCACAAAGATCAGCTCGTCGCCGGGCATGTTGCGCGCCACGTCGAGGTAATTGGCGCTCGTGCAGGTGGCATCGCAGGCCGCCTTGACGGCTGCCGTGGTGTTGATGTAGCAGAGCACCGGCACGCCCGGGTGGGCATCGCGCAGCGCCTGCACTTGGTCGGCCGTGATGCCGTCAGCCAAGCTGCATCCGGCGTCTGCACGCGGGAGCAGGACTTGCTTCTGGGGATTGACAATCTTGGCCGTTTCGGCCATGAAGGCGACGCTGGAGAACAAGATGCGCTTGTCGGTGTCGCGCGCCTTCACGCTCAGCCCAAACGAGTCTCCCACTTCATCTGCCACGCCGTAGACGATGTCCGGCGTCTGGTAGGAGTGCGCCAGGATGACGGTGCCCGTTTCTTGCTTCAGGGCATTGATCTCGAGCGTGATGGGGGCGATGAGGCGGCACATGGCCGTGTCCCACCGCGTCGGCTGCGCAATCGCCGCCTCCAGGCGGGCGGCCTCCGCATCCAATTGCTCGTCGGTCCAAGCTCGCAGACCCTCGACGGCACCCGGAGTGGGCGCGGCGGGCAAGGGTTCCAGGCGCATGCTCACACATCCTGCTTTCCTGTGGCCCTACAAGGAGCTTGGGGTGCGCGCCGCGAACTTGATATGAAGGAACCCGTCGGCGGCTTGCCGCCATGGCTTTCGACATCGTGGACCGCGCCGCCGCCGGTCGCATTGGACGCTTCAAAACACCCCACGGAGTCGTCGACACGCCGACTCTGATGCCGGTGCTCAACCCGAACATCGACTTGATCTCGGCGCGGGAGATGCGCGATGCCTTTGGCTGCCAGATGGTCATCACCAACAGCTACGTCCTCAAGAAGCACGAAGACCTCCAGAACCGGGCCCTCGAGGAAGGCGTCCATGGGGTGCTGGACTGGGACGGTGTCGTGATGACCGACAGCGGCACATTCCAATCCTGGGTGTACGGCGACGTGGAGCTGGACCCGCAAGAGATCGTGGCCTTCCAGCGCGACATCGGCGTTGACGTGGCCACCTGCTTGGACCGCTTCGTGACCCCGGAGCACACGCGCGAAGAAGCCGAAGCCATGGTCAAGGAGACCCTCGACCGCACCCGCGCGGCCGTGGATGTGGCCCACGCAGAGGGGCGCCGGGGCAAGACGATGCTCAACGCCACCGTCCAGGGCGGCATCTTCCCCGACCTGCGCCAGGCGTGCGCCGCCGCCTACCGAGACATTGACGTGGACTACCACACCATCGGTGGCGTCGTTCCGCTGATGCAGGATCAGATGTACCCCGAACTGGTGGATGCCATCCTGAATGCCCAGGCGTACCTGCGCAAGGACCGCCCCGTGCACCTCTTTGGCGCCGGCCACCCCCTGGTCTTCCCCCTGGCCACCGCGCTGGGGTGCGACTTGTTCGATTCGAGCAGCTACGCCAAGTACGCCAAGGACGGCCGCATCATGGTGCCCGAGGGCACGCTGCACTTGGCCGACCTGGAAGAATTCCCGTTCCAAGGCAAGCTGGCCGATGATTGGACGCCCAAGGAACTGCGGAAGGCCTCCCACAAGGAGCGCCTCAAGGCGCTGGCCATGCACAACCTCGACGTCTGCTTCACCGACCTTCGCCGGGTGCGCCAAGCGATCCGCGAAGGCACCCTTTGGGAGATGGTGGAACAGCGCGCGGCCTGCCACCCGCTCCTGGCGGCCGCCACCCGAAAGCTGGGCACGCCGGAGATCCAAGCGTGGCTGGAAGAGCGCGAGCCCACGAGCCACCCCAAGGCCCTGCGCTACACCGGCAGCCTCACGCATCAGCGCCCCATCTTCCGCCGCATCCGCGAGCGCATGATCCACCGCTTCACCCCCGATGGCACGCCCGTCGAAGTGGAAGACTCCGACTGGGCCAAGGCCGGCGAGCAGCGCATCGAAGTGGGCATGCACAAGGAACCCAAGAGCAAGCCGTTTGGCGACCACGTGGGTCGCCTGGACCCCGAGCAAGACCATGTGGTCATCAGCAGCCTCGGCCCCGTCCCGCTTGGCTTGGACGAAGCGTACCCGTTTGCCCAGAGCGTCCTGCCCCGGCTCGACGGGTTGGACCGGGAGCACATGGGATGGGTCGGCCAGACCAAGGATGCCTTCCTGGAGCAGCACCAGCTTGTGCCCGCCATTCCTGGCCCCCCTGCGGACGAGGGCCTCGACCGCGACCGCCTCCAAGTATTGCGCACGGCCGATTGGCAGTTTGGCGCGGGCGCCGGCAAGGCGCTCACGGATGGCGAGCTGGTGTGCGAGCGCAGCCGCAAGACCCGGAAGATGCGCACCGTCCACCTCAATGGCCAGCACGTGCTGAGCCTGCGCGCGACGGACGCTCTTTTCACCCTGAAGGCGGACGGAGCCCAGGTGCTCCACGCGGCATTGCCCGCCCCGGCGATGCGCGTGGTCGTTCACGACGACAGCGTGCCCTTCAACAAGGAAGGAAAGTCGGTGTTCTGCCAATTCGTGCAGGCGGTGGACCCCGCGCTGCGCCCTGGCGACGAGTGCCTGGTCGTGGACCAGCACGACAACCTGGTGGCGCTTGGCCGCATGCACCTGGCCCCCACGGAGATGCCGGATTTCTCCAATGGAGTGGCCGTCAAGGTGCGCGAAGGCATCGCCTGAGGCTGAGGCGTTCCAGCGGCTCCATCGGCACGCGGGGCGCGCCGGCATGACCCGGAAGCGCGTCAGCGGAAGTCCCAACAGGGGACCCAACAGGGGAACAGAGTTCCACAGGAAATGGAGGGGTGCCCAAGGGCTTTCGGCAAGGGTTATCACCATGACCCTTGTAGTCCGACTTCCTGCTTCGGAGGGACCCCCTGGAGCGCGTGGAACGTGTGGGAGCGCGTGGCGCACAGGGGCCGCTGGAGCGACGGGAGGATACCTGATTGGTGGTCAATGATTTGTTTGGTCAGCTTCTGAAAGTGGAGCCGATCTTTGTCAACAAGGAAGTCATGCGAGCTTCCTATACGCCCGACGATTTGCCGCACCGCGAACCGGAGATTCGCGCCCTTGGCGCCATCTTGGTCCCGGCGCTGCGCGGCGACACACCGTCGAACGTGTTCATCTATGGCAAGACCGGCACCGGAAAGACCGCCTGCGTCAAGTACGTCGGCAAGGAACTTTCCAACAAAGGCGAGGAGCTGGGCAAGCGCGTCAACCTGATCTACATCAACTGCGAAGTCGTCGACACGCAGTACCGCGTCCTCCAGAACATCGCCAACAGCTTCGTCCCCGCCGACCGCTGGACCCACCGCATCCCCTTCACGGGATGGCCCACGGATGAGGTCTACGAGGCCCTCCGCCGCTACGTGGATGGCTTCACCAAGGACGAAGACGAACAGTGGACCCCTGACACCAACCGCAAGGCGGGCGAAGTCACCATCATCGTGCTCGACGAGGTGGACAAGCTCAAGGGCGACGAAGTCCTCTACACGCTCAGCCGCATCAACACCGACCTCCAAAGCAACAAGGTCAGCGTCATCGGCATCAGCAACGACCTCAAGTTCACCGAATTCCTCGACCCCCGCGTCAAGAGCAGCCTCGGCGAAGAATCCATGATCTTCGCCCCCTACGACGCTGGCCAGCTCGAGGACATCCTCACCCAGCGCGCCGACATGGGCTTGAAGCCCGACACACTCGAACCAGGTGTGATCCCCCTCTGCGCAGCCCTCGCGGCCCGCGAGCACGGCGACGCACGCCGCGCCCTGGATCTGCTGCGCGTGAGCGCCGAATTGTGCGAACGCGAACGCCAGACCAAGGTTGGCGAATCCTTCGTCCGCATGGCCCAGAACAAGATCGAGCTGGACCGCATCAGCGAAGTCGTGCGCACCTTGCCCACCCAGAGCAAGCTTGTCCTCCTGGCCACCATCATCGGCGAGGACGCCAACAAGGAGCACGGCATCACCACGCTCACCACGGGCGAGGTGTTTGACATCTACAAGGAGCTTTGCAAGCAGACCGGGTGCGACGTGCTCACGCAGCGGCGCATCACGGACTTGATCTCGGAGCTGGACATGCTGGGCATCTTCACGGCCCGCGTCATCAGCAAGGGGCGCTACGGCCGCACCCGCGAGATCCAGATGAGCTGCCCCGTCGACAGCACCAAGCGCGTCTTGGAAGAAGACGAGACCATCCGCGGTGTCGTCGACT
>JBFKLD010000085.1:0-6339 GCA_041630755.1 Thermoplasmatota archaeon | reverse complement strand
CGGTGCCTTCCGACGCGCCGGTGTCTGCCTCGGTCCACCAGACAGAGGCCTGGGATTCCAAGCTGGGCCACGTGACGATGCGTGTCGAGGTCCTCGCCTGGCGCGAGTGAAGCGCGCAAGCCCAACCGCGGTCCTGCTCGACCTGCTGCGGGGTCCGAGGCTCAGGCACTCACAGGAACTGGAAGACGCGCACGACTTCGCGCGCAACAAACGCGGCAAACCCGACGAAGAAGAGCACCACGACGGTGCGCACAAGCCAGACGGGTTCTTCGGCCACGCATCGCCACTGGGAGGGCCGGCCAAAGAGTTAGCGGCCCCGGGGCGGTCGGGGTTGGCATCTCGCGGGCCAATCGGCCGCCACGGTGAAGAACCAGACCTGCGTGGCAGCGGTGTGGACCTGAAGGCCCTGGCAGCAGAGATTGTCAGTGAAGAGGAATTTGACGCCCTGTTGGAGCGCGCTGCGGCCGCGAAGGCTGGCGACGCCACCGCCCCCAAGGCCTACATCGGCTTCGAGCCCAGCGGGACCGCGCACGTAGGCTGGATGGTCTGCGCAAACACCGTGCGGGCCCTCATCGAGGAAGGCTTCGAGGTCACGATCCTGCTGGCAGACTGGCACGCGCAGATCAACGACAAGCTCGGAGGCGACCTGTTTGCCATCCGGCGCTGCGGGGAATACATGACCGACGCCTTCGAAGCACTTGGCGTGCCCAAGGACAAGGTCACCTACCTCTTCGCGGAAGAGTTTGCCAAGGACAAGGACTACTGGGCCCTCGTCATCCAGGTCGCCAAGCACACGAGCCTTGCGCGCATCCGCCGCGCCATGGACATCATGGGCCGCGGCGAAGATGAGGGTGACAAGGACATGAGCAAGTTCCTCTACCCTGCCATGCAGGTCGCCGACATCTTCCACATGGACATGGACCTGGCCTACGGCGGTCTCGACCAGCGCCATGCCCACATGCTGGCCCGGGACGTGGCCAAGAAGCTGGGCCGCAAAGCTCCCGTGGCGTTCCACACGCCCCTGGTGCCCAACCTCAAGGGCGGCCAAGGGCGCATGGATCCCCTGGAGATGAAGATGAGCAAGAGCGACCCCACCAGCGGCATCTTCCTGCATGATTCCAGCAAGGACGTGCAGAACAAGGTCCGCAAGGCCCACTGCCCTGCTGGCGAGAAGCAGAACAACCCAGTCCTCGACCTGCTGCGCCTGGTGGTTTGGCCCGGCCTCGAGGACGGGCTGCACATTGACCGTCCCGAGAAGTTCGGCGGCCCGCTCCACTACGCCACGTACGACGATGCCGAGGCGGCGTTCGTCGCGGGTGACTTGCATCCCATGGATCTCAAGAACGGCGTGGCCGTGGCGCTTGACGGGCAGCTGGAGAGCGTGCGCGCCTACTTCGAAGCCCACCCCGAAAACCTCGAGTTCGTCCAGAAGCTTCGCACGACGCGCTAAAGCGACGCAAGGTGGTCGGCCAGGGTCGCGCGGACGCGGGCCTGGATCTGCTGCGCCTCGATCTTTGGCGGAGGCAGGCGCCCGGCGTCCAGCCATCGAAGGTCGTATTCGACGCGTTCGAGAAGCAGTCCCTCTGCGGGAGCGACGCCGAAGCGCGGGTCCGGCATGCCGGTCTGGAGGGCTTCATGGATGAGCGCCACGTCCACGCCCCGGCCCACCCATAGGACGGCATCCACCATGCGCCGCACTTGGTTCCAAAGGAACCCCCTGCTGCGGATGGTGAAGCGCCATTGCGGGCCGTCCTCCACGGTGAAGGATTCGATGACGCGCTCGGGGTTGCGGTCTTCGATCTTGGCAAACGCGCGCATGTCGTGGGTCCCCACGAAGGCCGCGGTGGCAATCTGCATGTCGGGCAGGGATTCTCCCCGCTTTCGCGCCAGGTAGCTGTACTGGCGCATCTTGGCATGGCGGGGGTTCCAATCCTTGGGCACTTCCGCCACGCCGGTGAGCCAGAGTCCCGGCGGAAGCCGGCTCTGGACGGCGGGAATGAGGCCGTCCGTGTGTGGCCGCTCAAGGTGGACACGCACGACGTTCTCCAGCGCACTCACGCCCTTGTCCGTGCGGCTGCCGGTGCGGAAGCTGCCTTTGACAAATCCTTCCGGGCGCAGGGCTTCGATCAGGCAATCTTCGACGTTGCGCACGCGCGGGTCGCGCGGGTACGCATCGAAGAACCCCCCATCGTAAGCGATGCGCAACGCGAGGCTCAGCACGGCCCGGACCCTGCGTGCACTTTCTTAGTCCCTGCGAAGCAAGAAGATGGCCACCAGCAGGCCCAGCAGCGCGATCGCTCCTGCGGCGGTCCATGCCATCCATGCGCTGGCTTGGGTCGAGGGTGCGGCGGCGCCGCGCGCATCCTGCGTCGCCGGTGGGGCCGGTTCGCCCGCGTTGCCGGGGACTGCTGCGAGGTCTGCGCAGGCGTCTCCTCGGCCATCGGCGTCAAGGTCTCGCTGCAGCGGGTTGTATGTGCGGGGGCAGTTGTCGAGGGGGCGGCCGTCGGCATCCCGGTCCGGCACGCGGTCGCCGTCGATGTCCGCGTCGCACGCGTCGCCTTGGCCGTCTTGGTCGAGGTCCTCTTGGAGCCGGTTCGGGACCGCGACGCAGTTGTCCCGGCTGTCTGCGACGCCGTCGCCGTCGGTGTCCACCGGGGGCTCTGCCTGCGCCGCGGGGTGTGCCTGCGGGGGGGTGCCGCTTGGCGTGCCCGGGTCGCCCCCAGGTTCAGATTCGCACGCATCCCCGACCCCGTTTCCGTCGGCATCGGCTTGGTCGGGGTTGGGCAAGGAGCAGTTGTCGTGGCCGTCGGGAACGCCGTCGCCATCGGCGTCCGCGGATTCCGGCGCATCCGCGTGGGGCACGACGCGGATCGTCAGCGTGCCGTCATCGAAGAGCGCCGTCGCGGTGTCTTCTTGGATGCGGAAATCCGCCGCGTAGTCGCCGGCGGATGCGGGTTTCCAGACGAACACCTTGGCGTCGGGGTCGAAATCACCGCCGGGCAGCTGGAGCGCCATGAAGCGCGTGGGGTCTCCGTCGGGGTCATACCCCGAGATGGAGTGCTTGATGGTGGAGCCGAGCGTCACTTCGATGAATCCTGGATCGAGGAGGACTGGCGGTTCGTTGGGCGGCGGTGGGCAGTCCTTGACGCGTGCGGTCACACTGCCGGTGGCCATGTTGCCCATGCCGTCCCAGACGTCGATCGTCACGGTGTACTGTCCGATGGCTTGGTAGGTGTGCTGGACAGGGGTCTGCCTGGGTCCGCGGGCGATGGACTGCCCATCGCCGAAGTCGAAGGCGTTCTCCAGGATGCCCGAAGCGCCTCCGGTGCTCTGCTCATGGATCGTCGTGGGCTTGCCGAGGCAGACGGTCAGGGGGTAGGGGGCATCCCACACGATGGGTGGCGGGGGTGGCTGGATGCCGGCTTTGCAGGTTCCCGGCGGCGCTTGGAAGGAGCGGAGATTGTCCAGGAACGCCACGGAGTCAAATTGTCCATCACTGGCGTCGAAGATGCTGAAGAACACGCTGTGGGCGCCAGGCGTGGCGGGCGACGCCGCCGTCAGGAGATTCGTGGCGCCGCCGTAGGGCGAGCCCGCCGCGTTGCCAGCGCTCATGGTGGCGCTGTTGATGGTCAATGGGGCGCCGCCTGCGTCGAAGGCGAAATTGTCGGGCGCGTTGACGGTGCCGCCGCTCACGCTCCACGTGCTGGCGCCAAATTCGGCGATGAAGGCGTCGTTGAAGTTCGAGCCCACGTACGTGGGGTACTCGGCGGACAGGAATTGCAGATCCACCGCGATGCAGTTGTGCGGACTTGGGATCTGCACGTCGACCTTCAGGATGACGACGTCATTGGCGCCGCGTGCGTTTGAGCCGTGGTTGGTGCTGGTTCCTCCGCCGTCTGCGCTCGTGGCATCTCCGCTTGAAAGGATGGCAAAGGTGGGCCCCGCTGGGATGCCGTAGGAGCTGGTGATGACGGCGTCAGAGACCCCCGCGGACGCAATGAGGCCCATCAGGCCGGTTGGCGGGTATTCCGTGAAGCTTGCGCCCGTGACGAGGCCCGGGTTGCCTTCGAGCGCCGTGGCCACATCCATGGCTTGGGTCGCAGATTTTCCCGTCACCGCCGCGCTGACGCTCGGTGCTGCGATCAGCAGCGCAATCACAAGGCATGTGCGCCCGTGCACGGAAACGGTCGCCAAGCCGCCTTTTCCCTCTTGAATGTGGCGGCGGCATCCCCAAGGGGGGCCCCTCGATGGCCGGGGTGTGCGCGTGCTTGCATCGTGGAACGCATCGCCTGAAGAACGAGCCTTCGTCGAGGAGCGCCTTCCGGTCTCCTGGCTTTCCGAGGGCATCGATGCCGAGGCCGAGGCGCTTCTGACACTCTGGCCTCGGCGCGAGCTGCACAAAGCCGGTGTGGCGTGGGACCAGCTGCCCAACATTCAGCTGGTGAAAGCCATCACCGCCGGCGTGAACCACATCGGCTGGAAGGACATCCCGGAGCACGTCCAGGTCGCGGCGACGCCCGGCGCCACGGCGGACTTCATCGCCGAGTATGTGCTTGGAGCCATCATCAGCTGGGCGCGAGGAATGCCGTACCAGACGCGCGAGATCCGTCAGGGTCGCTTCCATGTGGGTGCGCCGACGCGGGCGCTCAAGGAGCTGCGCGTGGGGCTCGTGGGATACGGCGGCATCGGGCAGGCGACGGCCAAGCTGCTTGCGCCGTTTGGCTGCCAGCTTGCTGCGGTGAGCCGCAGCGGCCAATCCGATGTGGATGGTCCGCTTGCGTGGCTTGGCACCATGGCGGACTTGCCGACGCTTGTCGCCCAAAGCGATGTGGTGGTGCTGTGCTTGCCGCTGCACAAGGACACCGTGGGTCTGGTGGACCTGGATCTTCTGTCGGGAATGAGCGGTCGGCACGTTCTATTGGTGAACGTGGCCCGCGGCGCCATCATCCACGAGCCGAGCCTGTTTGCCTGGCTTGACAGCGACGCCACGCGGCACTGGGCGTGCTTGGACGTCTGGTGGAAGTACGAGGATCGCCCGTTCACCGAGGCCTTCGAGACGCTTCCAAACGTCATCATGACGCCCCACAACGCGCCCAACGTGGGGGGCTTCCGCTTTGCCATGCTGGAGCAAGCGTGCGCAGAGCTTCGTCATTGGCTGGACACAGGTGAGGTGCTGCACCTGCAAGATCGCGATGCGCACCTTCTGTCCGTCGAGGGTGACGGGCGTTAGCGGCGGCGCACGAACGCGAGCGGAACCAGGGCCACGAGCCACGAAAACGGCACGTCCTTCGTGGATGCCGCTTGCGGGATCTCGACCGGGGTTTCGATCAGGACCTCGGGCACAAGGTGCCCGGTCTCGGGGTCCACGACGACCGGGTTCTCCACGGTCGGCTCTGCATCGCAGAAGTCGCCAAGTCCGTCGCCGTCGGCGTCTTCCTGGTTCGGGTTCTGGATGCGGGGGCAGTTGTCCAACGGAGTGCCGTCCGCGTCGAAGTCATGCACGCGGTCGCCGTCGACGTCGGCATCGCAGGCGTCGCCTTCGGTGTCGCCATCCAAGTCTTCCTGAAGGGGATTCGGGATGCTCACGCAGTTGTCTTGGCCATCGCTCACGCCGTCGCCGTCGGTGTCGTCGTTGCCGGTGCCGGTCTCGGCGCCCGTCCCGCTTTCCGACGGCCCGCCTGCGTCATTCACGGAGTCGCAGGCATCCCCGATGCCGTCGCCGTCCAGGTCTTGCTGGCCGGGGTTGGGCGTGAGGCGGCAGTTGTCTTGGCCATTGGCGATGCCGTCGCCGTCTGCGTCGCCCTGCTCGCCGCCGTTGTGGGGGTCTGCAGGGTAGGGATCGTGCTGGTCCGGGATGCCGTCGCCGTCACTGTCCGCGTTTGGCTGCGGGTTGGCTTCTGGAGCCGCGCGCACTTCCCAGGTGACGTTCATGAATGCGCAGAACTCGTAGTCGCAGATGCCAAACGGCGTCGGCCCGTAGGTGCCTTCTTGGCCCGCTTTGGGAGCCCACGAGAAGAGCTGCGTGGCCGTGTCGAATTCGGCGTTGAGGGGAATGGTTCCGTGGGGGCTCCACTGGAACGCCACGGCGTCACCATCCGGGTCGTGGCCCGTGATCTTCAAGTCGCGCGTCTCGCCCACGTAGATGATCTGGTGGGGGTGCGGATCGATCACGGGCGGACGGTTCATGTCGGCGAAGCAGGGGCGCTCCGTCCAGTCGGTGTTGCCGTAGGAATCTTCGATGGTGAGGCGCACGGTGTACCAGCCGATGGCAGGGTACGTGTGCTTCACGCTGGTGGCTTGGGTGGTGAGCCCCGCGCCGTCGCCGAAGCTCCACTTGCG
>JBFKLD010000084.1:0-6382 GCA_041630755.1 Thermoplasmatota archaeon | reverse complement strand
TGCTTGGCGCCGCCTTGCACTTTGCCCGCCGTCTCGAGCACCGCTGCATCCTTTGTTTCCCTGCTGAGCATGCCGGTGTACAGGCTCATGGTCCGAAGCGGCGCCTTCAGGTCATGGGCCACGGCGCTCGCAAACGACTGCAGCGCAGCGTTGGTGCGCTCCAGGTCTGCTTGGATCTGCGCTTGCCGTCGCAAGTCTCTGTTGAGGGACGATTCCAGGATGCGCCAACGGAACAGGAACATGCCGACGAACGCAAGCGTCAATCCAAGCATGCTCGCCAAGATGGGAAGGCCGACGGGTCCCAGAGGATCGAATGCGGTGCTGGTCAGGCGGTTGCCGCTGAGCGTGTAGATGACCAAGGCGGCGTACGCGGCAAGCAGAACGCCCACGGTCCCGAGCAAGGTGTTGCCCGCGGTGCGCTGGAACTCGGCCTTCCTCCGGAAATCCACGGCGGCCACGGTGGCCACAGCACCGAACACGGCGGGGATCGCCAGGGCCGCGGAGACTGCTCCGACGCTCGCGACCGTCGGATCGGCTGGGGATGAGCGCGAGAACACAATGGTGTACGTGCCGGGTCCGTGTTCCGCAGTGATGCCGCGGGGAACGACGAGCTGCGCATCGCCGCTGGCGCCCAAATGTTCGAACAGAGGCGTGTTTGCGCTGTAGCCGCGGATGCCCGGTTCGTTGCGTGTGCCACGTTCCGTGAGGATGGCTCCGGTCGGCGTCACGACGCGCTCGGGGTGGTACGCATCATCGATGCGCACGCGCAGGTCAACCAAGAATTCCGCCAGCATCTCCTGCGTGACCACGACGTGCATGACGTAATGGTCCACGCGCAGATCGCCGCTGCGCTGGATGCGCTCCTCGATGGTGTAGTTGGCAGGCAGGCCTGAGTATTCCACGGAGATGTCGCGGACAATCGCTCCGTAGCCGTGTCCTGGGGTGGGGCCTTCTGCCATCGTCCGGTCCTCGAACCTGAACTTCAGGAGGCCTGGCGTCGCCACCTCGCCGAGATTCAGCTCCATGAATTGGCTGGGCCTGGCGCCTTCAGCGGGGTCAATGACCGTGGTGAGCGTCTCTTCGCCGCTGCTCGACGGCGCAAGCAGGAACTGGGCGAAATTGGGCTCCGTGCCGGTTCCGCCGTCGTCCACGAGGCGCTGGACCGAGAACCGCACATGCAAGTGGTCTGCCGCGAGGTCGGCAAGTTCCAACGACGCCGTGCCGCATCCGGCCACCAGGGCTCCTGCGGTTCCGATGGACTCTGAACCTTCCATGAATGTGAAGCCCGATTCCAACGTCTCGAACGTGGCCGCGTTCTGGCCTTCGCAAGGGTCAAATCGCAGCATGTCGCCCGTGACGGGCTTGTGAAAATCGTACGTCGCGGGCAACTCGTGGCCCGTTTCCTGCGCCTGCACGGGCACCAGAACAAGGAAGATGGAGAGAGCAACCGCCCAACGCACCACCATGTGACCTGCGCAATTCGTACTTACTTCTTGTGGGGCTGCCAGCGCACTTCGGGGTGCCCAAGGCGCACAGCTGCCCAGCGGGCCCATACGAAAAGCGCATCCGAGAGACGGTTGAGGTACCTGGCTTCCGTCTGGTCATCCGGCTCTTCGCGGGCAAGGTGCACGACGTGCCGCTCGGCGCGCCGGCAGACGGTGCGGGCGTGGTGCAGCCGGGCGTTGAGCTCGGAGCCGCCGGGCAGCACGAACGATGTGAGAGGTTCAAGCTCCGCGGTGCGTGCATCCATGTCTGCCTCGAGCGCGGTGATGTCGGCGTCGCTCACGCGCGGCAGGGCGTCGCTGCGGTCTTCTGGAAGGCATGCAAGCGTGCTTCCGACATCGAACAGCCGGTGCTGCGTCGTGGCCAAGATCGGGTCCAGGTCTTGGGTGTCGTTTCCGATGGCGGCGCGGCACAAGCCCAGGATCGCGTTGAGTTCGTCCACTTCTCCGTAGGCCTCGATGCGGAGGCTGTCCTTGGGGACCCGTTGGCCGCCAACGAGTCCTGTGTCTCCTTTGTCGCCGGTGCGTGTGTAGACCTTGGTGATCTTGACCACGGGCGTCTGAATCCGTGACGGGCTTTGGACCGTTCGGCTAAAGGCTGGCGCCGGGGTGCCGGGAACATGGATGCCGGGGCGCTGCTTCGCTTGGTCAGCCAACCGACGCGGCACGCCATCTTGGATGCCCTGCGGCAAGGGGAGGCGCCGGTTGGCCAATTGGCGCGGCGGGCAGAGACCTCGGAAAGCAATGTGAGCCACCAGCTTCGGAAGCTGCGCGACGTGGGCCTTGTGGCCGCCCGCCGGGATGGCCGGCACCAAGTCTACCGGCTGGCGCACCGGGATGTGGCGCGGCTTCTGACGCAGGTGGATGCCGTGGCCGAGCGCCTCGAAGATGTGGCCCTCACGGAAGGATTGGGTGTGGCCCGGGGTGGCTTCGTCGGGTACGGCTGACCGGAGATCCCTGGGTTGCCGCACGGGGGTGCCTTGGCGGGCCAGCGCCCATACTCATTAGAAGCAATAGAAACATGGCCCAACGTGGAAGACGAGCGGAGGATGGCCTCCAACGTGGAACTGCGCAAGATCCAGATCACCGGCGGTTCGACGCACGTCGTCAGCCTCCCCAAGAAATGGGTGGATCGCAGTGGCCTCGGCCGGAGCGACACGCTTGCCATCCACGAGGAGCCCGATGGGTCGCTGCTGATTGTTCCCCACAGCGACGCACGGCCCCGCCGCCGCCGCATCGCCATCGAACTTCCCAACAACTGCCAACCCGAAGACGCCGTGCGGCGGCTCGTCGGCGCATACCTTGCTGGCGCCGACGAGATCGTCGTGAAAGGCCAGGGCGCCAAGGACCCCCAGGTGCGCCGCACGGTGCGCGCCATGACGCGCGATCTTGTCGGCGTCGAAGTCTTGGAAGAGACGCGCGAGATGCTGGTGCTGCAAGACCTCGTCGGCGTCAGCGAGATGGACCTGCGCAAGACCATGACGCGCATGCACCGCATCGCCGGCCTCATGTTCGACGAGGCACTTGCTGCCTGGCAGACGCGCGACCTGGAGCTTGCCAAAGACGTCACGGCCCGCGACGACGAACTGGACCGCCTCGAATGGATGGTGAGCAAGCAGATGCATGCCCTCCTCGAGCAGCCCCGCCTTGCTGCCCGGCTGAACGTCCGGCCCGCGGAGGCGCTCAACTATTTCCTCGTCGCCCGGAGCCTCGAACGCATGGGCGACCACGCGAGCAAGATGTGCAAGAACATCGCCAAGCTCAGCAGCGCCGCGCTGGACCAAGCCCTCATCGACGACGTTGTCGCACAAGGCGCCAAAGTCAAGGAAGTCTGGGAGGAGGCATTTGCGGCCATGAAGCGCGGGGACTTCGAACGCGGCTCCCGTGCGGTGGATGCGGGCAAAGACCTGGCACCATGGCGTGCCCAGTTCCCCAAGCACTTTGGCGGATTGGAGCCAGAAGTCATCGGCGCGCTCACGCTCATTGCGGATTCCCTTGACCGCACGCGCGGCTATGCCATCGACATCTCCGAGATCGGCATGAACCACACGTTCCAGCCAAGCTAAGCAAACTCGACGCGGTCCACGTCCAGCCGGGCGCCGCGCACCATGCGGATGTGGAGCCCCACATCCACCGTGCCGGCCTCCACATCCACCGTCTCGGTGAAGGCATGCAGCGTCGGGCCACCGCGCGCCACGCCCGTCGCCACCAATTCGCCGTCAATCGTGACCTCGACGTGCGCCTCCGCGCTGTCGCCGCCGACCACGAGGCCCTCCACGCCGCGGAACCGGCCCGCCGTGGGCAGGCGCACGTCCTCGATGACCAAGCTGCAGCCATCGGGCATGCGCATGACGATGCCCCAGGACTCTCCCCACTGCGTAGCGCATCCGCCGTGCCCATCCTCTGCCTCGATGCTCAAGGGGCCTGCAGGGGCAATCTGCCCGCCCGGCGTGCCTTCGTGGGCGCCGTGCTCGGCGGTGGCATTGCTGGCCTGCTTGCTTGGAAGCAAAGTCCAGAAGTCCAGGATGATGGACCCGTTGAGGTGGGCCACGAAGGACCGGCTCACCACTGGGCCATCAAACGCGACGCGGGCATGGTCTGCCGGCACGGGGTGCTTCGCGCCTTCGATGGTGATGGTGCCGTTGCCCTCCGCCACGAACCCGTCCAAGGTTCCGTTGCGCGACACCTTCCACACGACCGAGCACGCGCCCTCGAAGACGACCACCAGCCCTTCGCTTGCCCAGGCGCGGTAGTCGATGCTGGGCTCGCAGCTGGCACTGGCGTACCGTTCCGCTTCCACGATGGCACGGTGCACGACCGTCGGGGCCACAGGCTCCGGCTCGGGAGCAACGCACCCTGCCAGCAAGAACACCAGAAGCCACACGCGCACAGCTGCCGACCGGGCATCCGGTTGAAAGCCGATGCGTCAGGATTCGCAAAGAAAGGCTTTATTCCAGAGTCAACGCTCCAAGAAATGGGATGCACACGCACTGCCAGGAGGCCCCATGGGCCTGAAGCAGGTCATGCTGAGCCTCAGCCTCGGAAAGTGGCTGAGCAAGGCATTCGGGAAGAAGCACGCCAAGATTGGCATCTACGGACCCCCGAACGCCGGCAAGACCACACTCGCCAACCGGATCGCCCGTGACTTCACGGGGGAGACCGTCGGGAGCGCCAGCCCTGTGCCCCACGAGACGCGCCGCGTCCGCAAGAAGGCCGACATCGACCTCAAGGCGGGCAACGCGAAGCTCCACATGGACATCATCGACACGCCCGGCATCGCCACCCAGATCGACTTCCACGAATTCACGGAAGACCACGGCATGGACGAAGGCGAAGCCCGGCGCCGCGCCAAGGAAGCCACGGAGGGTGTCATCGAAGCCATCCGCTGGCTCGAAGACGTGGATGGCGTCCTGCTCGTGATGGATGCCGCAGAGGACCCGTTCACGCAAGTGAACGTCACAATCCTTGGCAACCTGGAAGCGCGCAAGCTCCCCATCGTCATCGTGGCGAACAAGATGGACTTGCCCGAAGCAAGCCCGGCCACGATCAAGAGCGCCTTCCCGCAGCACCCCGTCGTGCCGCTGTCGGCTGGCGAAGGAACGAACATGGACGCCCTCTACGAAGTGATGGCGAAGCACTTCGGGTGATCTCATGGGCAAGAAGCGACAAACCACACAACTCCAGCAGCAAGCGTTCCCCAGCATCCACCTCGTCAGCCTCGAGAAGATGGAGGAGATGACGACCGAGGAGCGCATCCGCTTCATCCTCGACGAAGTCGAAGCGGGCAAGATCCTCATCCTCGAACGCGGCCTCACGCCCCAAGAAGAGGCACGCCTGATCGAACAGACGATGCGCGAGATCAACCAGGACGGCTTCATCGGCATCGAGCTGCAAAGCTACGGCATGGACCATGGCCAGAACTTCCTGCAGCGCGTTGTCATGGGTGGCCCCCGCCCCCGCATGGCCGTCATCGGTCCTGCAGATCTTCTGCGCCTCGTCAGCAAGGACAACGAGCAGATCGTCACCAAGATTGTGGGCAAGGAGAACTGATGCCCCACCAATGCCTCGGGTGCGGCTTTGCCTTCGAAGAAGGCAGCAGCGCCCTCCTGCAGGGATGCCCCGAGTGCAAAGGAACGCGCTTCTTCTACAGCGCCACCGCGGTGGACGAGCAAGAGCGCAAGGACATCGCCGCCAAGGCGCAAAACGACCTTGGCAAGGCCGTCACGGACCTCCTGGCCAACGCGGCCCCCGAGGTCGCCAAGGAGCTCGAAGAGCGCGCCGGAACCGATGGCTGGGCAAGCCTCAAGCCCCGCGACCTGCGCCGCCTCATGAAGGAGGCCCAACAACGCGACCCGGCGGAACTGGACGTGCCGGATGAGGAGCTGACGGCTGCCAAGGCCCGCCTGCAGGAGACGATGGATGCCATCGATGAGCGGGAAGAGAAGCCCGACACGGTGACCGTCCACGAGCCCGGCGAATACGAGATCGACATCAAGGGCCTCATGGAGAAGGACCCCCTCGTTGTGCACCGCGACGGGGCGTACATGATCCACTTGCCGAGCCTGTTTGGCAAGTGAGCTGCCTCGCAACCCTGATATAGCCCGCCCATGTCGGCGGCTCGCTCGCAAGGGCACACCGGACGACGGGCCCGTGGTCTAGCCGGTTATGACGTCGCCTTCACACGGCGAAGATCGCCAGTTCGAATCTGGCCGGGCCCACTGCGGAATCTTCCGCATCCACTCGCATCGTGCTGGGTTCTGCCTGCGCGACGCGCCTGCCCCGATAGTGTAGTGGCCTATCATAACGCCCTGTCACGGCGTTGACCGGGGTTCAAATCCCCGTCGGGGCGCCTGTCCCTTTGGACGTCTTTGTTTCCGCTT
>JBFKLD010000083.1:0-6386 GCA_041630755.1 Thermoplasmatota archaeon | reverse complement strand
TGACTTCCTTCACGAGGGCGCCGTCGATGTGGCCCGCATTGGCGATCTTCTTGAGCGTGCCCCGCAGGGAGTCCCCGAGGCCTTCAAGCACCATGGGCCCAACCACTGCTTGGAGCTATATGAAACCTGGAGGCCCGGGTCGTCCAGGCGCAGCCGATGGGTGAGCCGGCCAATGGGTCGCCCGTGGGGGCCCGCCAGGGCCGCCGCATGGGCAGATCTGCACGCAGATCGGGGCCATGTTCCCGCTCTTTTTTCGGCGCCCCGGCACCCGTGCCTCGGGGTCGCTCATTCTTCACCGAAAGGGGATGATGATGCCAGGACGATGTCCATTTGCCGGCATAAGCTGGCATCTCCACCCTCTGCACCGTTGAAGAATCGGGTCCTCCCCGATTGTTCGGCACGCATCAGAACGCAGACCACCACGCGCCACGGGGTCGCAGCAGAGGGAGGCAGGGAGACGCGCATCGCGGCCCCGTGGCACCTTTTTGGGTTTGCAACCAGACAACGATTTCTCAGGCAACACCACCAACGTGTGGCAATGAAGAAAGGGGAGAGGGGCCTAGCCGTGGCCTAGCTGTCCAAGATCGCCTGCAGCGCAATGCGCAGACCGGCGCCGGTGGGGCCCTTGCCGTAGTAGTCCATGCCGCTGGTCCATGCCTTGCTGGCGATGTCCAGGTGGACAAACGGCGTGTCTTTGGCAAAGTGGCTCACAAACGAGCCGCCGATGCTGGTGCCGGCCTTGTTGGTGAGGCTGATGTTCTGGATGTCCGCATAGGTGCCCTTGTTGGCTTCGTCGAACTCCTCGCCCTGCGGCAGGCGCCAGGCCTTGTCGCCGGCCTTGTGGCTGGCGTCGATGAACTTCTGGGCCAGCTTGTCGTCCTTGCTCATGACGGCCACGTACGTGGGCCCAACGGCGTAGTCGCAGGCGCCCGTGAGCGTGGCCATGTCGGCCATCCAGTCGGGCTTGAAGGTCAAGCCGTAGGTGATCGCGTCCGCCAAGATCAAGCGCCCTTCGGCGTCCGTGTTCAGGACCTCGATGGTCGTGCCATCCTTGGCCTTCACGATGTCGCCGGGGCGCTGCGCCAGACCATCGGGCATGTTCTCGACTGCCGGCACGATGGCGACGACGCGGTGCTTGACGTTGAGCTGCGCCACGGCGGCCATCATGGCAATGACGTTGCAGGCGCCGCACTTGTCGTACTTCATGTCCCACATGCCGTTGCCGGGCTTGAGCGAAATGCCACCGCTGTCGAAGCAGACACCCTTGCCGACGATGACGATGGTCTTCTTGGCACCGGCGGGGTTCCAATCCATCGTGATCAGCTGCTCTTCGTTGGGGCTGCCTTGGGCGACGCCGCACAGCGCATTGTAACCTTCCTTGCGCAACGCTTGGCGGCCCTTGACCGTGACCTTGAATCCATGCTTCCGGCCCAGCTTGCGCGCCTCGGATGCCATGTACTTGGGCGTCGCGATGTTGGCCGGCGTGTTGGCAAGAAGGCGCGCATGGTTGACGGCGTCTGCGACGGCCGCGGCGTCCTTGACCTCGTTGCGGGCGCGCGCGGTGCCATCGTCCGGCAGGACCACTTGCAGCTTCGTCTTGGTGGGCTTCGGATCGTCCGACTTGCTCTTCCATTGGTCGAAGTCAAGGCCGCCGATGATGGCGCCGGAGACGATGGCCTGGGCTGCACCCTCGATGGGGGCATCCGTCAGCAATGTCGTGGCCGCCTTCTTGGCGCCGACGCCCGCAGCCGCGCGGACCGCTTGGTTCGTGATGGCGCCGAGCTTCTCTTGCGTCAGCTCCTTCGGGTCGCCGATGCCCACGAGCACCGCGAAGCCCTCGTCGAGGGGAACCACGCGCGTGGTCTTGGGGCTCATGGGGATGTCCTTGTCCGTCAAGATGCGCTTCACATGCCCGCTGTCGATGCCCAAGCGCTTGAGACCCGGTGCCTTGCGGTCCTTGTCGACGCCGACGATGTAGGCGTCGGCCTTGACTTGCTTGAGAGTGGCTGCGGTGACTGTGACCATCGCTTGTGGCGAGCCATGCGGCCTACTTGGCTCCTACGCCTTGGATAGGCGAACGGCGCCTTGGCAAGGCTAAAGCCGGATGGGCGACCTTCGCTGCATGTTGACCCGCATCCTGCTCATCGAGGACACCGAAGACGACGCTGAACTGGTGCGCATGGAGCTTGAGCGCCGCGGATTCCGCGTCCTGGTGGCCCAGGATCTCAACCGCGGCCTGCGGTTCCTTCGCGCCGGCCGCGCCGACGTGGTCCTCCTGGATCTGGCCCTGCCGGATGTGGTGTCCGAGTTCGATGGACTTCAGCGCATCGTCGAGGGATTCCCCACCATCCCCGTCATCGTCTACACAGGGGAAGCCGCCGAGGAAGACGTTCGCGACGAGGCCCTGCGCCACGGAGCCGCGGCGTGTCTCTTCAAAGACGAGGCGCGCGGTGAGCGTCTCGCCGAGGAACTGCGCAGTGTCGTCGCTTGACTGGCACGCCTGGACGCAGGCCTTCCTCGTGGACCCCGCCGCACGGCTGAGCGAGGAAGCCCATGGGCCCGGGGGTCGCGACGCGATGCTTGCCGAGCTGGTCGATCAACTGACGCCGGTTCCGCGCATCCTCGAATTGGTCCCTGCGCGCAACATCGTCATCGTCAGCCTCGCATGGCCGACGCACAATGCCACCTGGTTCCTGTCCTTCGACCGCGAAGGGCGCGTCACAAACTGGACGGACGCAACACGTGAGGGAGCATCTGGGTGAGCGGTCCATCTTCGATGGTCCACGTGGCGTGCTCGCGCGTGTAGTCGTCTTCAGGATGGAACGCAATGGAGCGTCCCGTCACTTCGAACATGCTGACATCGGGCAAGCTGTTGCCGATCGAGAGCACGCGCTCAAGGGGGACATCCAGCTCGCGCGCGAATTCCAGCACGGGCAGGGCCTTGTCGTTGAGAGGCGTGCGCACGACGCCCTCGCCCGTCATGTGCCCCTCGGCGTCGTACTCAAAGCCATTGGCGGCCACATGGTGGATGCCGAGGCGCTTGGCCACCGCTTCCGCCATGACGTCCACTCCTCCCGAGACGATGGCTGCCTCGACGCCCTCCGCCTGCAGCGTCTCCAGCGTCTCCTCGACGCCGTCCATGAACGGCGGCGTCTCAAAGATCTCCTCAAAATCCGCGCGCAGCATCTGCGGCTTCTTCTCCAGCCACAGCGCCACATCGCGCCGGATGAACTCCTTGTCATCGAATTCGCCATTCAGGTATGCTTCCAAGCCCGCTTGGTTCTCCACCCCGAAGTGGCGATGGACCATCACCCAGCTGCTTCCGACGTCGATCAGCACGCCATCCATGTCGAAGCACACCAGCTCCACGGGCACCTCCGGTCCGGGGGTGGGGGTGGGGGGCCGCACGACGCGGTGGTTGCGGTAGAATGCCTCGAGCGCCTTCTTCACAAGCGCCGCACGGTGCCGCGGCCTTCAAGGCACCGGCGCGAAGGTGGCCTCGAGCACAAAGGATTCTGCCGCCGCCGCAAACGGCACAACAATGAGCCTGTAGTCGCCCGAAGTCAAATCCAGATCGAGGCCTGCGTGCGTGCCGGGGCCGGTGACGCGGTCCATGGCCACGAAGGCATTTCCCGCGTACAAGTAGAGGTCGAGGTCGTTGACCGGCACGCCCCAGGCGAGCGACGCAGACAGCGAAGCGTTGCGCTCGAGCGTGAAATGGAGCTCGTGGCAGGGGCTTGGGGCTCCGCAGGCGCCGGCATCCTCCAGGACGGACTGGCCGGCAGGGATCGCACCCGCCAGACGCATCGGCGCGGGAACCGCGGGGGGCACATCCATGTGCGCGAATGCGGCATCCTCGCTCACCATCTGCGGCGAGGCGCATCCCGCCAGGAGAAACGCCACTGCAAGCCAAGCGCGCATAACCTTGCTAAGCAACCTCTGTCCTCTTGGGGATGCGCCGAAATGTTAGCCAAAAAAGGGCCCAGGGGACGCCATCCCATGCGCCCCGGTGCCCCATGCCCAAGCCGCGTCTCGGTCCGGGGCCCCCTTGGCCCTGCCGCGGCACGCATATAGGCAACGGCCAGCAGATGACGGGGCAAGGTGGAAGCTTTGTTCACGAAAACACGCACCGCATGGGTCACCCTTGTGGTGGTCGCAATCTCGCTCGCCGGCTGCACGGCGCCCGGCTCTGAGGGCTCCGGCCAAGCAGAGCTGCTGGTCCGGCAATCGGCCGACGACAGCATGGTCCGGCTCGCCGTGGACAAGGCGTCTGGCATGACCTATGACGAGCTGCTGATCATGGTGGACAACCAACCATGGCGCTTCGGCCCCGCGTCGGATGCCCGTGAGTCGATCTTCTCGGTGGATGGCAAGGACGACGCCTCGAGCCAAGTGATGGCTGGAGACGTCATCCGCATCCCCATCAGCGGCAGCGCCCAGATCGAACTGCGCCACCTGCCCACGGGCGAAAGCCTGCAGGAGCTCGACGTGTTCGTCAAGGACACCACCGCGCCTTCGGCGGTGTCGCTCTCCGCGCCCTCGCAGGGATCCGTCGGCGTGAGCCGCCAAGTGGTCTTCCGCTGGGATGCCGCCTCGGACCCCAGTGGCGCCACCTACGAGATCGAATACTGGATCACCAACCCGCCTGTGAGCCTCCCTGCGGAGAAGCGCACCGGCATCGAGGGCACCAGCTACGCGGTCCCCAAGAGCGAGGAGCTGATCCCTGCCGCCACCTACCGCTGGCAAGTCCGCGCCGTGGACGGCATGGGCAACATCGGCGACTGGTCCGATGTGTGGGAATTCACCACCAGCGCATAGGCGCAACCCTCATCCCCTCATCCCTTGTCAAACAATTGACCCCCTCGCCCCAGCGCGGCTCACAGGCCCTCGAGGTACTGAGGAAGGTCCCCACACCCACAAGGTCCTCCACAAGGAGGGGCCGGGAGACCGGCCGCACAGGAGCAGAAACGACACAGCCCGACGCGCGGGATGAAGGCGGTTGCGCCGGACGTCGCGACGGGATTTGCTGAAACGGCCGCGTGCACCCGGGTGCAAGTCGCATGACGCTTAGTCGAATGCCGCAAGCCGTCACTCCGTGAGGGGTGGCGGGGAACAGAATGGGGCCTACTCGGGGCAGGGGGGTCGCCCTTCGGTCGACCCCCTGCGGAGTCGGCCCCATTCGGTCGGCCTCGCTTCGCTCGGCGCTCCCAGAATGGGGCCTACTGGGGGCCGCTGTCGTCGTTCGGTCGGCACCCTGCGGAGTCCGCCTCATTCGGTCGGCCTCGCTCGGCGCTCCCAGAACGGGGCCTACTCGGGGCTGGGGTCGCCGTGCTTCGCGCAGTGCGTGCATCCTGCGCGCTTTGCGCCTACGCGCCGAGGGCCACCGTGACCGGAGCGCGGCGGAAGTTCACCTGCAAGTCATGCGTGGACGGATTGGCCGCCGTGCCCTTGACGGTGAACGTGACCGTGGTGGCCTGCTCGTCCACCTCGTAGCCGTCCGGGTTGCCGAGGCCCGCGTCGCGCGCCAAGTCTTCAAAGTACTCGCGCCAGGCCTGCGGATAGTCCGTCGTGACGGTCACCGAAAATTCTGCAGCGGTGCCGATGAAGCTGGTCGGGATGCCGCCGCGCACGCTCACTCCTGTCGAGCCTGTCCGGTCCACGGCCGATTGCTTGCCGCCCAGGCTGGGAACGGTGCCATCGAGCAATGTGTAGCTGCCGGCGGTCCGCAAGAACAAGTTTGGTTCGATGATCATGGCGGCAGCGGTGTCTTGCACGCGCAGCACCGCACCGTGCTCGTAGACGAGCGTCTGCGAAGGCATGCGCGCCGAATTGAGCGTGTAGACCAGCCGTCCGGCCTGGTAATTCTTGACGAAATTGCTGATGGTCTGCGTTCCCATGCCGCCGACGAACAGCTCTTCCCCTTCGGCCGTGACGGTGGTGTAGCTGGCCGCGTACTCGACGTCGGGCCACTTGGCCGGGTCCAGCTGCGGAAAGTCGTATCCGAGGGTGAACGAGTAGGGCGCCTCCACGGCGTCAAGCACGTGCTTGAAGGGGAGGCTGGGGTCGAGGACGTCAATCCACACCGTGGCGTGCTCCTTGAATTTCGCATCGGGCATGATCTCCTGGTCGAACAGGATGTTCCCGCTCGACGTTTCCACCTTCCCCCAGATGTCGTGCTTGTCCTTTTCTGGAACATACACGCGGTACTCGCCGGCAAAATCACCTTGCTCGTCGTGCAGCGTGAGGCGCACGTAGCTTTCCGGCTTGAACTCCAGCTTCAGGCCCGGGGGTGCTGTGAGCCGGATCCGGAGGCTTTCGATGTCCTTGATGTCGGAAACCGTCGAGTTGCCCCCGCTCTGCTTCCAGTCCTCGCTCAGGATGCCCAG
>JBFKLD010000082.1:0-6527 GCA_041630755.1 Thermoplasmatota archaeon | reverse complement strand
TCCTTCTCGATGCGTGCCAGCAAGCCGCCAAAGTCGTAGTCGCCAGCCACGGCCCATTCCTCGCCGGGGCGAGGGCTCACATCAATGAAGCTCAGGCGGTTCTCTTCCTCCCAGCGCTGCAAGTCCCAGCCGAGGCCGCGCACATTGCGCTGGATGTCGTCTTTGGATTCCTCGAAGGTGACAAAGACGCCGGGCTGCTCATACTTCGTGATGCCCGCGGCAAGGAAGTGAACGGCGAAGATGGTCTTCGCGCTGCCCGAGCTGCCGGCCACAAGGCTTGTTCGTCCCTTGGGCAGGCCTCCTTGGGCGATGAAATCGAAACCGGGGATGCCTGTCTCGAGCTTTTCCACGTCACTGTTGGTTTGCGCGTCAGTCATTCTTCTTCCTCTTCGAGTACGTCGGCACTTTCAAGCCAGTGCCGGGCTGTGGATGTGTCGGACAAGTCGCCCACGAGTCGTCCGCGCGGGTGGGGGAATGCGCGGATCAGCACGGGTGTCGCGACGATGCGTTCTGTGAACGCTTCCCCGGGACTTTCCAGGGTGTCCATGACGGAGAATTCAAACCGGTCCCCGTAGTATTCCTCGAGAAGCTCGCGCGCGTTGCGGATGGCTCTCTCGGATCGCGGCGTGTGGCCGGTGATGTACAGCGTGAAGCGTGCGCGCATCATCGGATCACTTCTTCCTCCCGATGCTCTGCGCCCGGTAGTAGGCAACCAGGAACCCCATGATCTGGAATCCGCGGTGCCGTGCTTCGAACATGAGCCAGTCCTTGCGGTTCTCGTCCTCCACCGGCATCTCCTCGACCGCTTGCCGAAGCAGGTCGACGACGTCCACGTGGCTGGCGCGCAACGCGCCCATCGACTGCGCCAGCTCGCGCAACTGGTTGCTGATGCCGTGGCGCACCTTCAACCGCTGCTCTTCGAAGCTCAGCTCCAGAAGTTCGCAGAATTTCCGCACGAATTCCTTGAACGCGTGGGGGTCGGCTTGCCGCAGGTCCCGCACGCCGACCATGGCGGCCGTGACCGGGGCGCCGCGCTCCTGGCCGCCTTCCAAAAATTCGCGGTCCGCGGCCGCGCGCGCGTCGCGGTTGAGCTGGCTTTCCAGCAGTTTGGCGCGGACGATGGCGTACTGCAGTGAGGTGTGCAGGTGCCGCGGCGTCATCGCGTCCTTGAGCATGTAGTCCTGGGCGCCGGCCTCCAGGGCGGAGAGGTCCATGTCGTGACCGCCGCCTGTCAGGACGACGATGGGCAGCGTTGGTGCCTTCGCGAGGATGGCCTCCAGCGTCGCCAGCCCGTCGGAGTCGGGCAATCGAAGGTCCACGAGGGCGACGTCCGGCAGCTTCTTGTCGAGCTCCTCGAGCGCGGAAGCCAGCGTTTCGGCTTCGCGCACCTCGTAGGAGATCTCGGACGACTCCGTTTGAGAGAGTGCTTCCGCAACGAGCCGGCGGTCGTCCGCCTCGTCTTCGAGCAGCAGCACGTCTTGTTTCATGGAAGCCCGTCGGCATAACCGCCGACTGTCGTATGGGGGCGTTTCCATACAAAAACCCCTTGGGCCCCGGAAATCCGTCCCATGGGGGGAGTCATGAGGGGGGTGCTGCTGCGTGGGTGGCTTGCAGTGCGACAGCGAGGTCGTTGACCGTGAAGGGTTTCGTGAGGTAATCGTCCATCCCTGCGTCCAGGCAAGCCTCCCTGTCCGCATCTGTTACGTGGGCCGTCAGCGCGACGATCCGGGGCTGCACGGTGGCGCTGGCGCGGATGCGGCGCGTGGCCGCGATGCCGTCGAGGCGCGGCATCTGGAGGTCCATGAAGATCAAGTCGTAGTTGTGCTCCTGCGTCATCTCAACGGCTTCGACGCCGTCGCTTGCCTCGTCTGCGTGGTACCCGAGGCGCTCGAGGGCTGCCTGGGCGACGACCATGTTGAGGCGGTTGTCCTCGACAATGAGGATGTCCAAGGGGTGGCGCTCCGCCATGTCCTTGTCGACGGCGGCAGCTTCAGGCCGCCGCAGCAAGGTGGTCAACGTGGCTGGCAGGTCATCGAGGCGATCCGTGGCTAACGGTTGGATGCGCTGGCCGCGCACGGCCCCGGGCGCATCGGTGATGACAACCCCCGGCAGATGGGGGCGCCGGATCTTGATGTCGTCCAGCAGTGCCACGGCGTCGTTCTCGCGGGCGTCCACGACGAAGCCGGCGGCCGATTCGATGAGCGCCAGCGGCACGGGCTCCGCGCCGAGGCTGCGGATCGCTTTGCGGATCTCGGGGACATCCGGGGCAACGATGCGCCGCCCGGCCAGGGTGCCTTCTCCACCCGGGATGGTGGTTTCCCGAGTCGGGAGTGTGAAGAGGAATGTGGAGCCAACGGATTCCGTGGACTCGACGTGGATGCGGCCACCCATGCCTTCCACGAGGGTGCGCGCGATGGCCAGCCCTAGCCCGGTGCCGCCGTGGTCGCGGCTGCGCGACGCATCCAGCTGCTCGAAGGGCTGGAACAGCTTTTCTATGCCGTTTCTGGGGACGCCGATGCCCGTGTCTTGGACGGCGAACGCCAGCGTGCAGCCTGCGTGGCCTGCGCGGCGGCTCACGCGCACGTTGATCTCGCCCGTGTTGGTGAACTTGACCGCGTTGGTCAGCAAGTTCACCAACACCTGGCGCACGCGTCCCGGGTCCGCGTCGATGACTTCCGGCACGTCTTCGGCCACCAGCACGCGCAGGGGCAACCCCTTCTGCTCGGCCCGCGCCGCCACGAGGTCCACGGCCGATTCCACGAGGTGGCGCACGTGCACGGGGCGCGGGTGGATGGGCAGATGCCCGCTGTCGATCTTGGCCAGATCGAGGATGTCCGAGATGAGCTCGTTCAGGTGCGCCGCACTTTCGAGGATGACTTGGGCGTAGTGCTTCTGGTCCGCATCGAGCGTCGTGTCCTTCAGGAGCCCCGCCATGCCGCCGATGGCGTGCAGCGGCGTGCGGATCTCGTGGCTCATGTTGGCCAAGAACTGGTTCTTCGAATTCTCAGCCGTCTTGGCCGCAGCTTGGCTCGATTCCAGGTCCTGCGAGAGCGTCGTCGCGCGCCGTTGGAGAGCTTCGACTTTGCCCTGCAGCGATTCCACCTTCCGCTCCAATTCGTTGGAGCGGATCATCATCTGGCCAAATTCGGGCACGATGCGCTCCAGGATCTGGGCGAGGATGTGGGTGCGGTCGGCGGTCTTGTCACGCTCCTGCAAGCCGGCGCTCGTGGTGTAGATGGGAAGTTCGACGGACACCTCATCGCGCGACACATCGGCGAGCAGGCCAGGAGCCACGCCGGGAGGGATCAGTGGCGTTGACGTGGGCTTGCGGAATTGGTAGCGCAGGCAGATGGCTTCCTTCGTGCGCTCCACGACCAGGCGGCCGCCGCCCGTGTACACGCGCGCGTGGTCTGCGCACGACGCGGTCAGGATGATGAGCCTCGCCGTCGTGGCTGCGCCCGCTTGGACGCCCGCGCAGACGGCGTCGACCGTGGCCATGGCGTGTTCCAGATCCTCCTGGTCATCCAGGGGAAGGGGTTCGAGTCTTTCGAGGTCCGTCAACAGGAGAAGCACGGGGCCGTGTACTAAAAGGCCCCCTTGACGGATGAGCGGTCTAATCTTGGGCGAAATCGCTTTCTGGCGTCGCGCCGGCAGCCATGTGCTCGATCTCGCCGCGGGCGTGCAGCTTGTGGCGCACGATGTTCACGAGGCCGCCGGCGTCCAGGATCTCGATGGCCTTGGCCGAGAGCGGGATGCCGGTCGTTTCGGTGCCCTGCGTGGTGTTGCGCACGAGGCCGGCTTCCAGGTCCACCTCCACCGTGTCCCCGTCAGCCACGAAGCCTTCCGGCATCTCGGGGCACTCCATGACGGGCAGGCCCACGTTGATGGCGTTGCGGTAGAAGATGCGCGCGAAGCTTCGCGCGATGACGACCGGGATGCCCGCACCGAGCATGGAGAGCGGCGCGTGCTCGCGGCTGGAGCCGCAGCCCATGTTGTCGCCCGCGACGAGGATGTCGCCCGCTTGGACTTGCTGCGGAAACTCCTCGCGCCATCCCTCAAGGATGTGTTCAGCGAGCCCCGCAGGGTCGATGATGGTGAGGTACTTGCCGGGCGTGATCATGTCTGTGTCCACGCTGTCCGGGAGTGCCCAGCAGCGGCCGGCAAAGCGAGTCTCGAAGCTCATCAGGCGGCCCCACAAGCGGGGGACGTTTCAGGGTTGCCCCATGCAGGTCCTGGCGCCCCGCGCAGGTCATGGAGCTATCAACCAGAACGCGTTGTCCACACAATGCGCCTGATCTCGTGGAACCTCGGCGGTGCGCCCGGCGACCCCCAGGCGCAAGTGGATCACCTGATGGCGCGCAAGCCCGATGTGGTCGTCCTCACCGGTGTGCTGCCCGACGTCTGTGACGTGCTGCTGCGGGAAATGGAGGCTGGCGGGCTGGAGCACGCGCGCGTCGGACCGGAAAGCGACGGCACCTGCTGCCTGGTCGCCGCCAATGCGTCGATGGGCACGCTCGAAGGCGTGGCCGACTTGGCGGTCGTGATCGCCCACGACGTGCGCTGGGAGCTCAACGTCTTTGCCCACGCCACCCCCGACCAAGACGCCACGCTTCACGAAGGCGTCGAAGAGCACAGCCACGCGGTCCACCTGCCGCGCCGCATCTTGTGCGGATCGCTGCGCACCTCCGGCGACGTCAAGCACCTGCAGCAGATGTTCAGGGAGAACAGGCTCCGGGACGTCATGGTCGCAGCCATGGGCCCGATCGCGATGCAGCAAGCGCGTGACAAGCTCGAGAGCATCAAGCCCCAGCGCGACCACGTCGTGGCCACAGAGGACGCCGTGATCATGGGCGCAAAGTTCCGCGACGATTGGGTGGCCGAAGGCCTCAGCGTCTACGCTGCCAACGAGGTGGATTTCTACTTCACGCTTGGCACCATTGACGGTGGCCAGGGGCAGCGGTTCGAAGGCCAGCTGATGTAGGCTTCACACGACTTGGCGCAGCTCTTTTTCGCCAAGGAAGTCGCGCGGGTCGGTGAGCTTGCCCGTGATGGCTGTCACGGCGGCGGTGATCGGGCTCACGAGGTACGACTTGCTCTCGGCGGCACCCATGCGGCCGCGGTAGTTGCGGTTCGAAGTGCTCACGCACACTTCGCCGTCGGCCAAGACGCCGCCCATGCCGCCAAAGCATGCGCCGCAGCTTGCCGGGTTGAAGATGGCGCCCGCGTCCATGAAGGCCTTGATGATGCCGTCTTCCAAGCAGCGGTTGTAGATCGGGGTGCTGGCCGGGAACACGACGAGGCGCGTGCCGGGGGCCACGTGCTCACCGCGCAGGATGTCTGCGGCTTGCTTCAGATCCTCGTAGCGCGCGTTCGTGCAGGAGCCGATGAAGACTTGGTCCACTTTCTGCACGTCGGGCGCGGCTTCGCGCACGGTCTTGACATTGTCTGGGCTTTGCGGGCACGCGACCACGGGTTCCAGCGTGTCGCAGTCCACGTGGATGGTCTGGGCGTACTTCGCGTCCGCGTCGGGGGCCAGGTCTGCGTGGTTGCGGATCTCGTCGCGGCGGCCATTGGCCATGGGGGTTCCATCCAGGTATTCGATGGTCTTCTCGTCGGGCGCGATCATGCCCGTCTTGGCGCCCATCTCCGTGGTCATGTTGGTGAGTGTGAAGCGTTGGTACATCGGCATCGATTCAATGGCTTCGCCGCCGAATTCGACGGCCTGGTAGCGGGCGCCGTCGTCGCCGATCTGGCCGATGATGGACAAGACGATGTCCTTGCTGGCGACGCCGGGCTGCATGGTGCCGGTCACTTCCATGCGGATCGTCGGGGGCACGCGCATCCAGAGCTCGCCCGTGGCGAACACTGCGGCCATCTCGGTGGGGCCGATGCCGCTGGCGAAGCTGCCCAATGCGCCGGCCATGTTGGTGTGGCTGTCGGTGCCGACGACCAAGTCTCCCGGGAGGCAGAAGCCTTCCTCGGCCAGGACTTGGTGGCAGATGCCTTGGCGGCCCACGTCGTACAGGTGCGGGATGTCGTACTTGGCGCAGAACTCGCGGATGCTCTTGTGCATGCGGGCGCTGGATTCGCTGCTGGCAGGGACCCAGTGATCAATGGGGACCACGATGCGGTTGGGGTCCCAGACGCGCTTGGCTCCCATTTCCGCGAAGGGCTTGACAAGCTGGGCCAGGGCTTCGTGCGCCATGGCCGTGTCCACCTTGCAATCCACCACTTCGCCAACAGAAACGGAGTCTTGGCCGGCCTTCAGGGCCAGCACCTTCTCCGGGAGCGTCATTGCCATTGGGCGGCGGAGTCGGCACTCCCCTTATGGCCCTTCCCGGTGCGTGTTGCGGTCGCCAAACGCCAGGTCCTCCGGCAAGGATGGCTCGGCGGCGCGCGAACCGGGGCCCCAGGGCACCTCCACGTGCCACTCCTCGTCGGCGGCTGGCTCCGGCGTGGCGGGGCCGTCGCGTCCGTCGTCGCGTCCGTCGTCGCGTCCGTCGTCCCAACCCTCGTCCAAGGGCACG
>JBFKLD010000081.1:0-6565 GCA_041630755.1 Thermoplasmatota archaeon | reverse complement strand
TGCTGAACAGCATGCTGCGGTAGTCCCGGCGCGTGGTCTCGGTGCTCTCGATCCCGAGGGCCTCGAAGCGCTTGGTGCAGGTTCCGGTGCTCTCGTCCGCGGCGAGGATGCCTTTGCCGTTTTCCACCATGGCTTGGGCGGTCTCGCGAAGCCGCGTCGTGTCCATGGGGCCGGCGAGAAGCAAGGCCCTCTTAACGGCCACGCGACCGGTTTTTCAACAGACCGCCACGGTTTTGGCCAGACCCGGGACTTGGCAGCTGTGACTCTTGCATGGCTGGCCTACGTTCCCGTGCCGGGCATCCAGCTGGTGCCCGTCCTGGTGCGCCCGGATGACCCGCACGTGCGCTTTCACGCATGGCAGGGATTCCTGACCGTGCTGGCCGGCTGGATGACGATTGTGGCGCTCGGTCTGCTGGCAGCACTAGGAGGCATCATGGCGCTGATCGCCGGCACGCTGGCCGCGTGGGCCCTTGTTCTGCTGGTGGCCGTGCTCGTGTGGGCCGCCATGGGTGCCGCGGCAGGCCGTTACCCCCGCATCCCGGGCGCTTTCCAGGTCGCGTCCGCGATCGGCCTCTAGGGGCGGTTCAATTCGCGCACGGTCCGGATGTGGCCGGCGCCTTCGAGGACCTTCGTCAATTCCAAGACATGCTCCGGGCCCCGCGTCTCGACGTGCACCTCCACGCTCACGACATGCAGGGGCACATCCACGCGGTGCCGGTCATGCCGCACATCCAGCACATTCGCCTTGTGCTTGGCAAGCAGCTCCAGCACCGACGCGATGCTGCCCGGACGGTCGGGCACGGTCATGTCGAAGACCGCGATGCGGCCTTCGGCAACGAGCCCACGGCTGATGATGCGCGACAGGAGAGTGATGTCGATGTTGCCGCCGCTGACCACGATGCATGCCTTCTGGCCTTCGAGGTTGACGACCCCCGTCATGGCAGCCGCGAGCGTCACCGCCCCGGCCCCTTCGACCACGGTCTTGGTGCGCTCGACGAGGAACAGGATGGCGGCGGCGATGTCGTTCTCCTCGACGGTCACGACTTCGTCCACCAGATCTTGCATGATGCCAAACGTCAGGTCTCCAAGGCGGCGGCAGGCAATGCCGTCGGCCATCGTCTTGACTTGCTCCAGCTCGACCACTTCGCCCTTTTGCAGGCTCGGTGCGACGGTGCTGGCCCCGGCGGCTTGCACGCCCACGATGCGCACATCCGGCCGCTGCGCCTTGATGGCGGTGGCAATGCCGCTCATGAGGCCCCCGCCCCCGATGGGAACAACGACCGTCTCGACATCCGGCACGTCGTCGAGGATCTCGAGCCCCATCGTTCCTTGCCCTGCGATGATGTGCGGATCGTCGAACGCGTGCACGAAGACCTTGTTGTGCGCATCTTGGAACTTCTTGGCCGCCAAGAAAGCGTCCTGGTAGTCCTTGCCGTCGAGATGCACCTCTGCGCCGTATCCCTTTGTCGCGACGGCTTTTGCCAACGTCGCGTCTTCAGGCATGAAGACGTCCGACCGGACGCCAAAGTGCGTGGCGGCAAACGCCACCCCCTGGGCGTGATTGCCCGCGGAGGCTGCGACCACCCCGCGCGCTCGTTCCTCATCGGTGAGGCTGGCGAGCTTGTTCATGGCCCCGCGGACCTTGAAGGATCCCGTGCGCTGGAAGTTCTCCAGCTTGAGGTGGACGTCGCCGCCCGTCATCTTGCTCAGCGTGGTGCTTCGCTTCATGGGGGTGTGCCGCACGACGTCACGGATCACGTCCCGGGCGCGCAAGATGTCGTCGAGGGCGATGCTCACGCAGGCGCCAAAGAGGCCTGAGGGATAGAGGCTACGGCTGCGGCCGCATGCGGTGGAGCCACCAAAGTCCACCAAGCACCAGGGCGGCGCCCAGGAGGAACCAGAACGTCACGGGCTCGCCTAGGATGAACCAGCCGGCGAGTGTGGCGAACACGGGCACGAGGTAGATGTACACCGTGACTTCGGTCGCGGTGCGTACCTTGAGGGCCGCATTCCACACCGTGTAGCCAAGCACGGTGGCCCCTATGCTCAGGAATGCCAGCCACCACCATTGGCTGGTCGAGAGGGCCTGGAGGGGCTCGACGCCGTAGCGGATGCCCAGCGGCACCAGCTGCAGTGTGCCGACGCAGAACGTCACGCCGGTGACGAACAAGCCCCCATACTTGGCGATGAGCGGACGCGCGACAATGCTGTACATGGCCCAAAGGATCGGCGCCAGCATCACGACAAGCGCCTTGCGCGCAAACGTCAGGTCTGCGCCACCGACGGGCCCCAAGACGATGATGACGCCGACGCCGGCGAAGGCGACGATGCTGCCGGCCAGCTTGCGCAAGTCGAACGATTCCTGCCCCACCATGGCTGTGAAAAAGAGCGTCCAAAGTGGTGTCGTGGCGACCAGGATGGCGGCAGTTCCCGCCGTGATGCCGCCCGGGCCATCGATGCCCCAGTTGAGCGGGAAATGGTACCCGATGACTCCGAACGTGCCCGCGATGGCAAAGCGAGGCCAATCTTTGCCTTCGACTTGGGCGAAGCGCTCTCGGCGACGAAGCACCAGCCACACCCCGTAGAATGCCAGGAACGGCACGTACCGGAACCACGTCATCTGGTACGGGTCGAGCGTCTGGCCAAGCTGCTTGAGCGCCGCAAAGGCGACCCCCCACATGATGACGAGGGCCCAGAGCATGGCATCCACGCGACGCACACGCGCGGCCACGCGGCCATGTTTGAAAACGTGGTCCCCGGCCACAATGGCCATAAGGCGCCGCAAAGTGGTTGCGGCTCGTGAAGGAAGGCGACCAGGCGAAAGAGACCCCGTGGGTAGAGCGCTTGCCTGGATGGACCGCGCCGGCAATCCTCCTGGGCGTGCCGCTGCTTGTCTACATCCTGGTGCAGATTGACCGCTCGCGCTTCTACGACAACTTCGTGTGGAAGTATTACTGGGGCCCGATCGTCTCCGATGGCCTTGGCCGCAGCCAGTGCGTCAATGACGTGTGCGCCCAAAGCGGGTACAACTTGGTCAACACGTTCACGTGGGCCCTCCTTCTTGGCGTGTGCATCTTGGGGTTGGCGCAGCTCATCAGCGCCTTCAAGGCCAAGATGGACAGCAAGCTCATCCTCGGCGCCACCGCGTGGGTCGTCTCGGGCAGCGTGTGGCACGTCATGCAGGACGTGGACCTGTTCGTGCCGCCGCTTGAGTACATCTTCATCACGCCGCCCATCTACTTGCTCTTTGGCGCCTTTGGTGTCGTGAGCTTCCTGATCGGCCAATACATGGCCTTCGTGGCGAAGCACGCGGACCTGAAGGCCGCGCTGCAGAAGCTGTGGAGCATCATGAGCATCCTGGTGCTGATCTGGGTGGCCCTCTGGTGGCGCCAGTGGGAGTACGTGGTCATCTACGTCAATCCGCTCTACGTGGCCCTGGCGGCCGCCGCGACGTTCTTCCTGATCCGATACCTGACGCTCAAGAAGGGCGAGGTGGACGTCGGCATGATCACCGGCGTGATGGCCATCCCCAGCTTCATCCTCGTCATCGCCTACATCGTCAGCTACCTGGAAGGCACCTGGGGCGACGGCGTCGGCATGAACGCAATGGAAAGTGCCTGGATCTGGTCTCCCATCGGTGCCGCAGCGATCGTCGGCGTCATCTACGCCGTTGCTCGCAAGCTTGCCAAGAGCGGCAGCGATGCGGCCATGGCCTACTTCGTGCCCATCAACCTCGTGCTGATCTTCAGCCAAGCCCTGGACGGCGTGGCCACCAGCATCGGCCTGGACATGCTCAACTACACCGAGAAGCATGTTCTGAGCGAGTGGGTCATCAACAGCTTCCAGTCCCTTGCTGAGCGCATCGGCTGGGAATGGGGCGCCGCGCACCCGACGTTCCTTGCGTTCCTGCCATTGAAGGTGGCCATCGCCACCGCCGTGGTGTATGCCATCGACGTCTACAGCAAGGAAGACCTGGAGAAGTACCCGACCCAGATTGGCTTGGTCAAATTCGCCATCATCATGGTCGGCATCGGCCCCGGGATCCGCAACATGGTCCGCATGAGCCTGGGCCAGTAAGCACCCGCACCGAACGCGTGCAAAGGCCCTTGGGAGCCCGGCGTTCAGACACCGGCGGCTTGCTCACCAGCTTGTCAGCTCGGCCCCCGTCTTGCCTTCGGCCACGTCACGGCCGGCAAGGCGCACGGTGACGGTGTCGCCGAGCTTGGCGCGCACCTTCCGGGGCTCCCCCGTTTCGGGGTCCAAGTATTCGAGCAGGTCCACTTCGTGGCGCGCCTCCATGGGGTCCTTGAACAGCATCGATTCCCACTCGTCAACGTGGTAGGGTCCCCCAGGCAGGTCGCGTGCCGGGATGCGGGCTTCGGTGCCGTCGTCGAGCAGAACGAAGCAGCTGGCAGGGGTGATCCCCGTGATGCGTGCCCGCGACTCGCTGAATGCGGTTTCGCCGTGCAAGCTGGCCAGCACCAAGCAGGCCGACTTGACACGTCGCTCGAGCGCCGCCGCGGCGCGCTCCTGCTCGCTGCAGTGGTCGCACAGAGTCTCAAGCTCGGCAGCATCGTGCTCCGGCTCCTCGCCTCTGATCAGCCGCGCAAGGTTGCGGTGGACCACCAAATCGGGATAGCGGCGGATGGGGCTCGTGAAGTGGGCGTAATGCGTTGATGCAAGCCCAAAGTGGCCTTCGTTGGTCGGCGTGTAGTACGCGCGCTCCATGCAGGAGAGCAGCCGAAGCGTCGCGACTTCCGCCAGCCCACGGTTCGGGTGGTCCGCCAGGACATCAATGGCCGTCCGAAACGGCGCCAGCCATGCCTCGCGGTCGTCATCGCTGAGCCCCAGAAATCCTCCACTCTCCGCAGCGGCCTCGGGCTCCACGTCGGACGCACTGTCGAGGCCGACGCCCCCGCCAAACAATTCGAGCTTCCCGCCACCGGCCTTGAGGGCATCCAGAAGCGATTGCCCAGTGTCTGCTGCGCCACTGGCGCTTTCCGGAAGCTGGAAGGGAATCTGCATGCCCATCGTTTCCAGCTGGTGCTGGTAGCGGTCGGCCCGCGTCGCATCGGGCAGAGGGTGGCACCGGAACAGTAGCGGCACGCCGTGGGCGTCGAGGTGGCTTGCCACGGCTTCGTTGGCAGCAACCATGAAGGCCTCGATCATGCGCGTGGCCTCATTGCCGTGCTTGGTGATCGCTTGGAACCCTTCCGCGTGGAGGTGCACCCGCACTTCACCCGTCTCGATGGCCAAGCCGCGGCGCTGCGTGCGCATCCTCGCCGCAAGGTCGAAAAGCCGGGCGAACGCCGGTTCGTCGCGCCGCGCAAGCGCGTCGTTGTAGGAGAGATTCTCGTTGACGCGGATGATGCTGCGGTGGAACTGCTTGGACACGACACGCCCCGCTTCGTCCACGTCAAGGGCAACGCTCATGGCGAAGCGGTCCCCATCGTCGCGCAGACTGCAAAGATGGTCGGCAATGCGGTGGGGAAGCATAGGCAGGACGCGGCCGGGAAGATACACGCTGGTGGCCCTGGTGCGGGCATGGCGGTCCAAGGTGCTGCCCGGTTGCACATAGTGGGAAACATCGGCGATGTGGATCCATAGCCGCGTGCGGCCATCCACGACCTCGGTCCCGACGGCGTCGTCAAAGTCCTTGGCGTCCGGGGGATCGATGGTGAAGCACTCAAGGTGCCGCAGGTCTGTCCGACCCTCTTCGAACGAAGGCTCGGCCAGCTCTTGGGCCAGACGTTGTGCACCCTCGTCAGGGACGTGCTCAAAGAACGGCTCCTGGTTGACGTGGCGCTTGACCAGACCGTCCACGGCATCATCGGCACTCCACAATCCGGCCTCGATGAGGAAGTGCACGTAATCGCTGCTCTTGCTGGTGTGACCGGAGCGGATCCAGTCCTGCGCGAGGAAGCCAAGCGTTCTGTGAAGGTCCATGCCAAACGCCTTCGTGGCGCCGAGCCCGCCGATGCCGGCGATGCCGTTGGCATAAGGCTCGCCTCGGCCCGGGCCCGCGTCGGGCACACCGTCGTGCTCGACGAACTGCGCCATCGCGGCCCGCACCCAACCCAGCACGGCCCGGTCGTCGTCACTGAGGGCGGCGGCCTGCAGCTCGACGCGGTGGAAGGCGCGACCGTCCTCGGTCATCTCGGCCTCAACAAGCTTTGTCCGCAGCGATTCGAGGTCGGACCATGCTTGGCGCATCGCGTCATGTTCATCGCGGCTCCACGGCCGCCACTGGTCGCCCTTCTCGAAGGCCTCGAACCGGCCCGTTCCGGGGCGGCGGCAGCGATCGAGCGCGGCCCGGACGTCCTTGAGCTGCTGGGGGCTTGGCTCGCCGTAGTGGAGCTTTGCCAGCTCCTCTTCGCCGTAGGCGCGCACGTCGTCGCATGTCTGCTCCCACAGCGCCTGCTCAAGAGCCCCCAGGTTGTCTTCCGCCTCTTCAGCCAGCGCGCCGTCGGCGTGCTGCTTGATGAGAAACTGCAGCCGATCGCGCACGTCGTCCTTGTTGCGCACATCCTCGATCCGCTGCTTGAAGGCACGCTTGGTGAGATGC
>JBFKLD010000080.1:0-6609 GCA_041630755.1 Thermoplasmatota archaeon | reverse complement strand
GCATTGTGCGGCAGGAGCATGCCAACGATGCCTTCGCCCTCGCAAATTGCCGCGTCCGTCGGGGTAGACGGTGCAGGAGCCGTTGTGCACCCCGCAATCAGCAAGCTACCAACCAGCGCCAGACACCGCATCATCGATGAAAGCCTCCGTTCCAGATTCCAGGCAGTAGGACTGCGCACTTGCAGGCACCCCTGCACGCATGACCACGCCGGAAGGCCTAGGCGCGCAGGTCGCCGTCTTGTGGAAAGTTTGGCCCCAATTGTGGGCCAATTCATGAGCCATCGTAATGGCGAGATGCCCCGCATAGCCCTTGAAATCATCCCCGGCGGCGTGCGTGTACGTGCCGTGCCCCAGCGCGACGCGATGCGGTGCGACGTTGACCGGCGAATAGGGGTTGAGTGGTACGGAGCCACACCCCTTCTGTGCACCCGCAAGTGTTTGGCCCGTCAAGAACAGGTGACTGCCATGCTCTGCCGCCGGCTGGACTGAACTGGGCGGCGGGTTGGCCACCCAGGTGAAATGCGCGCCTGCGTGACGGTACATCACGTCGTTGCATGCGTTGCTCCCATGGCGCGCGTCGGACATCCAGGCCAGCTCATAGTCGACGTTCAACTTCGTTTCCCGTAGGAAAATCGCATGCACAATGGCGGTTGCATCATGGGCGTGGCTCGTATGGTTGCTTAGCTGCGTCCTGTAGGATTCATCCAGGTAGAGCCAGATGATTGGCTGCGGCGAGCGCGCCAAAAAGTGCGATGGCAGGAAGCATGTGCTTCACGGCCCCGCATTGGCGGAACAATCACATCCCCCAAAGGGAGGCCCCCGGGCGGGGGGAGATGTCACGGCGCCGGGAGGGACGCCGGGACTCCGCCCGGGGGATCCGCGTGCGGGCTGGGAGGAGCAAGCGCCCGGGAGGGAGCACATGCAAACCCGCTTGCGGCTGGGAATGAGGGGAACCCGGGGCCGAAGCCCCGGGATGGTGGTCGGTGGTTATTCGACGAAGTCGATGCCAACACCCGAGGCACGCTGGTTGCCCATCGTGCGGGGGCGTTCCATCTGGTACTCCTGGTTGGAGTTGCTCTTGAACTCGACCATGGGCTGGGCAGCCGGAGTGTTCTCCGTGCTGATGCCGGTCATGATGGCCATGACGCGGGCGCGGCCCTCGAACTCGGGGGTCACGCGGGCGCCCCAGATGACGTTGGCGTGGCTGTCCAGTTCGTAGGTCAGGTTCTCGGCGATCTCCTCGGCATGCTTCAGGGTCATGTCGGGGCCGCCGGTGATGTGGACCAGGGCACCGGTGGCGCCGCGGTAGTCCACGTCCAGGAGGGGGTGGTTCAGGGCTTCGTTGACGACGGCGCTGGCGCCTTCGCTGTTCTTGGATTCGCCCCAGAGCATGACGGCGACGCCGCCTTCGCCCATGATCGACTTCACGTCAGCGTAGTCGAGGTTGATGAGGCTGGGCGTCGTGATCGTCTCGCTGATGCCCTTGACGGTCTCGGCGATGAGCTGGTCCATCACGGAGAACGCTTGGTCAATGGGCAGGTTGGGGACGTACTTCAGGAGGCGGTTGTTGTCGAGGACGATGACCGAGTCGCTGCGGCTGCGCAGCTTCTGGAGGCCGTTGTCGCCCTTGACGATGCGGGCGCGCTCCACGTTGAAGGGCGTGGAGACCATGCCGACGACGATGGCGCCTTGCTTCTTGGCGATGTCCGCCACGACGGGGGCCGTGCCGGTGCCGGTGCCGCCACCCATGCCGGCGGTGATGAAGACGAGGTCAGCGCCGCGCATCATCTCTTCGAGCTTGCCGCGGGCTTGCTCGGCGCAGCGTTCGGCCACTTCGGGGTAGCCGCCAGCGCCCAGGCCGCGGGTGATGGACTTGCCCACGAGGAGCTTCTTGTCGGCCTCGACGAGGTCGAGGGCCTGCTTGTCCGTGTTGATTGCGATGGTCTCGGCACCCTTGACGCCAATCTTGTGCAGGCGGTTGACGGTGTTTCCACCGGCGCCGCCGCAGCCGACGATGACGATCTTGGGTTCGCCGAAGTTTTCGTATTCCTTCAGTTCGAGGTCTTGAGAGTGGCCGACGGCCGCTCCGATTAGGCTCTGCATGTTCTTGCTCCTCCGCGTGTGCTGACGACATTGTTTGCTGGAAACCCAGGGGGGTGTCGTCAACCCCCCTGGGCCCCTTTTTGCATCCCATCCAAGCCGCCAGGCGGCGAGGAAAATAAGTTACAGTTCGTCGAACAACCCGAGGCCCTTCATCTTGGCCTGCATGGCCTGCATTTGAGCGGCGAGTTGTCGGATTTCCTGCATGCCCTTCTTGCTCTCGATGACTTGGACAGCCTCGGCACCTTGTTCTTTGAAGAACAGGCGCAGGGCAGCCCGGATCACTTCGGTGCGCGTCGCGTATTCGCCGAGCTCCACCATGGCGTCGATGTCGCCAAGAACAGGCGCAGGGAGGCGGATAGTGACGCGTTCCGATTTGGTCATAAGGCATCAGGGCGGGTACCCGACCCTCGTCAGCCAGCGACTCCGGCCAGGCCGGCGTCACCCGCGTCCGACAAAGTCGGGCAGGCGTTGTCCGACAATGGGACCAATCGGGCCACATTGTCTGACATCGTCTGACACTCGCATTTGGGCTGGACTGTATAAAGCCACCGGTTTGGTTCGAGGCCCGAAAGGGCGCCCCCTCCTGTTGGAGCATTTTTCAGAATACGCGCAGACCCCCATTGCAGGTGGACTTCCAGTGGAGTTCCACGTGCAATGGGGGTGTCTGCCAAGACCATGCAGAAGGCCTCAGCGACCCCCCAACAGGAGGGAAGCGCTGTCGGACACCCCCGCAGACGCCGTGTCAGACACGGCTGACGCCCTGGCATGCGTGGTGTCAGACACCGCAGACGGCCTGGCTTGCAAGGCGTCAGACGCGGCAGACGGCCGGACAGGCCTGGTGCCAGGCACCGCAAGGAGCTCGACCCCACGGACGTCCGACACGCCGCCGGCGCAGCGTCAGACGCCCCCCGACCGCCATATCCAAGGAACGCGGCGCAAGCGTCTGACACGCCCGACAGGGCCGCGACGGAAGCGGCGCCTGCGCCGCGATTCGCTTTCCTCTTATGCCCGCGCGCGCGTGCACGCGCCGTGGCCTTCGAGGATCTGCAGAAGATCGACCGCGCAACCTGGCGCAAGTACCTGTTCTACCTCGACCTCGTCGTGTTTGCCATCTTCGCCATCAGCCTCGTGCTGGTCGTCCGGCACACCTACCACGCGGGCATGCAGGTGGAGGCCGGCAGCTTGGCCAACAGCACCCGCATCCTCTGGCAGGTGGCAGCAGACACCGCCTTCCTCGTGGGCAGCCTCAGCTGGATCGTGTACCGGTTCTTCCGGAATCAGTATATTGTGCTGACAAGGCGCTTCTGAGCGCAGCGAGGAAGCGGCTTTTCAGCCCGACCGAGGCGGACGCCTTGGAAGCTGACAAGGCGCTTCTGAGCGCAGCGCGGACGCGGCCGCACGCAAGGCCCCCCGACCGGGCCACGGCTCCATCCAGACACTTGCGACGCGCACCCCTTATGTAGAGGACTTGAGTCGCACGGCTTGCGCGGTCTGACCGCGTCCCGGCGACAGGCGGGGACCAGGCGGGGAGTAGGCGCCCCCATTCGCGAAGTCTACAGCGCGGCCGCATCCCTTGCATGGCGACCGGGGTCCGTAAGAGCCCCTGCTCAACAGTGAAGCCTTGTCCTCTGAGGTGGTCGGTGGCGGGAATCGTTCCGGAAGGAACGCCGAACGCCTTCGACGCGGGAACCGGGTCAGGCCCGGAAGGGAGCAGCCTCACCGCGAACGCGCCACGTTTGGAGGGTCGCGGGGTGGAGAGCGGCAGGGGGTCACTCAAGCGGGTCCCGGCACGTAGGCAAGGAGGGTCCCCGCCCGCTAACGGGACGGCCGAAAGCCCATTCGGCACAACGGTTCCTTCGCGCAACCCTTTTCCAAACCAACAGGTCTCCAATGATTCCCATGAACCTCCGCTGCAACAAGTGCGGGTCCGACCAGGGCTTCCTTCTCGAAACCAGCGCCGGCAAGACGGTTGAGGTGAAAGGGAAACTTGGCACGGACCGCATCAAGGCGACCGTGCTGGTGACGTGCACCTACTGCAACAACCGGTGGGATCACGTCCCCGTGTCGCTTGTCGACAACTCCTTGGACCTCGAGAGCAAGGTCCAGCACTAGCCGAACAATTCGGCCCGGAAGGCATCCAGCGCATCCATGCCCTGGACGTCCCGCTTGAAGAGAGGCACCTCGATGAGGGGAACCTCGATGCGGCTTCGCAGATCGTCGATGTAGTGGAGATTCATCTCGCGGCGGATCTCGCCAAACTCGGCAGCGTCGAGCAGCGCCTCGTACAGCTTGGGATCCTCCCCGGTGGCCCCAGACGCCGTGGCCGGCCACGTGGCGTCCTTTCGCAGCGCATCGACGCGTTCCTTCTGCGCACCGAGGGCGTCGGGCTGGACCTTGTTGACGACGATGGCATCCACCGTCATGCCCAACTCCTGGGTCACCGCATGGTGCAGCTCCACAGTCTCCTCCACGGGAAGCTTCTCGGGCAGCGTCACAAGGACCATGCCGCTGTGCTCGGGGTCGTTGAGGAAGGACTGGATCTTGTCCGCCTCGGCGCGGATGTCGCCAAAGATGGCATCGAAGTCGATCTCCGGGGGCGGCGCGGCGCGCTCGTCCTTCTTCTTGAACACGTTCGACATGCCCTTGGCAGCTGTCTGGAGCTTTTGCCACACTTGGTAGCCGCGGATGGCCCACTTCAGGATGGATTTCTCCGACGACAGCTCGCGCATCGCCTTCGGGACGGACAGGAAGCTGAGCGCGTGCCCCGTCGGGGCGGTGTCAATGACGATGGCTTCGTAGGTTCCTTCTCGGCGGAAGTCGTTGAGCTTCCCGATGGCCATCAGCTCGTTCAGGCCAGGCATCGCCTGCGTGACGTACCGAAAGAGGGGGTGCTCGGTGATGTTCAGCTCTGGGAGGCGCTCGTCGAGGTGCTCCCGCAGCACGTCGCCAGGGTCGAGCATCATCGCGTCCAAGTGCGGGCGCACCTCAGTTGCCCGGGGCCCGACGGGCACGCCCAAGGAATCCTTGAGCCGCTTCGCCGGATCCACCGTCACAAGCAGCGTCCGCCGCCCACGCGCCGCGTATTCGAGCGCAATGGCGGAGCTGGTGGTGGTCTTGCCGACGCCGCCCTTTCCTGCGACAATGACGAGGCGGCGATCTTGCACGGGCGACGGACCCGCGGCGACGCCATGAAGCCACCGATGAGGCAAAGACCGCCCCCAGACTGGCCCGCCCGTGGACCAGCACAAGGTGTGGGAGACCATTGCGGCCAGCTTCGACGCCAGCCGCACCCGCACATGGGACCACGTCGAGGCCTACCTGCAGGGAGCATCTGGCCGCATCCTGGACTTGATGGCCGGCAATGGTCGCCACACGGTGCTCGGCGAGCGGCTTGGCTTAGAGATGGTGTGGAGCGACTGGTCGCGCCCCATGGCCGCAGCGATGCGGGGCCGCATCCGCGGACCCATCGTGGTCTCCGACGCCACGAACCTGCCATTCCGAGATGCCGTGTTCGACGGCTGCGCCTATACCGCAGGCTGGCACGGCTTGCCGACCCCAGAAGGCCGTCACGCGAGCTTGCGGGAGCTCCGGCGCGTCCTGAAGCCCCACGCCGAGGCCCAGATCACGGTCTGGAGCCGCCAAGCGCCGCGCTTCCGCGACCGCGGCGACCCAGGACCCATGGACGTGGAGCTTCCCTGGCGCAGTGGGGGCCACGCGGAGATGCGCACATACCACTTGGCCACACCCGAGAGCTTCGAGGCCGACCTGGAGGCCGCGGGCTTGCGGGTCTTGCACCTTGAGGAAGTCGCCATCGTCTCTCGCTCCCCCGACAACTTGGTGGCCCTCGTGGCGCCGGACTTATGACGGAGTCCACCGTGGCCGGCTCGTGGCGGTTGTGGCCGGTTCCGCATCATTGGCCCTTGCCGAGCGCTTGGCGCAGGCATTGGGCACGCGGGTAGCAACGGGCGAGTTTCGCAGATTCCCAGACGGCGAGGGCTACGCCCGGCTTGACCCCATCGAGGGCGAAGCCTTCGTGGTCCAATCCACCCTGCCCGATGCCAACTTGGTCGAATTGCTGCTGCTTCAGGACGCTGCGCGCGAAGCCGGCGCGAGCCGCGTGACGACCATCGTCCCGTACTTTGCGTACGCGCGGCAGGACCAGTCCTTCAAGCCCGGCGAAGGCGTAAGCGCCCGCGCCGTGGCGCGCGCCATCAGCAGCGGCTGCGACCGCGTCATCCTCGTGGACCCTCACAAGGAAGCCATTGCGGACTTCTTCACGGTGCCCGTGACGAGCGTCTCGGCGGTGCCGCAGCTGGCCAAGCGCCTCGCCGATTGGGGTGTGGATGCCATCCTCGCACCAGACAAGGGCGCCCGTGACCGCGCCACGCGCGCCGCCGAGGCCATCGGCGTGCCGTGCGACCACCTAGAAAAGACGCGCCTGAGCGCCACCGAGGTGCGCATCGCCACGAAGGAATTGGACGTCGAAGGCAAGCGCGTGGCCATCGT
>JBFKLD010000079.1:0-6636 GCA_041630755.1 Thermoplasmatota archaeon | reverse complement strand
TTCACGCCCGAGATGATCAGTGATCTTGCCAGCGCAGCCAATGACATCGTGAAGGAGAAGCGCAGCATCGAAGCCGTCACCATGACGCGCGACGAGATCAACGCCATCATGCCGCAGGAGCGCACCAACATGGACCTTCTGCCCAAGTCCGTGACGGAGCTTCGCGTCATCCGCATCGGAGACGACTTGGATCTGTGCCCGTGTGCGGGCACTCACGTCAAGAATACGGGAGAGTTGGGAGAGGTCATCCCGCTTGGACGCAAGTCCAAGGGGAAGGGCACGCAGCGGTTCGAGTACACGCTCAGCTGAGCGTCTCAGCCGATGCGCAGCGTCAAGGTGCTGCCGGCGGCTTCGTATTCCCACAGCAAGACGCACACCGCATCCATGGGCACGGTGCCTTCTTCGTTGCCGGCGTTCTTGAAGCTGTCCGAGGTGCCGCTGCCGCAGGCGTTGTTCCAGAAGAATGCCTCCGGGTCTCCGCCCGTCGAGGTGAGCGAGAAGGGCGCACCACGCAGCTCCTCCGCAATGGGCACGAAGCGGCAGTCGCCGACTTCCTGCCCGGTCTGCCGTTCGGCGCAGAAGAGCGACCCGGCATCGGTGCATTGGGTGCACGGCAAGTCAAGCTCGACGATGAACTCGATGGTTGCCACACCTGCTTCAGTGATGTTCACGACGGCCTTGGCGGTGCCGTTGAGGCCGGTGGAGTCCACGACGGTCAAGGTCACGTTGTAGGTGCCGGCGGCGGCGAAGACGTAGGTTCCGTTGGAGGGGAACTCGGTGCCGTTGGTCGTGTTCCCGTCGCCAAGCGTGAGGCTCCAGGAGCTCAGGTCGCCGTCGGGGTCTGTTGCGTTGATGGTGTAGTTGATGGCAAGCTCTGTTCCGTTGGCAGTTTCGACTTCGAGAGTTGCCTCAGGCGCAAGCGGGATGTGCTCCTCGCTTGGTTCCGGCTCGGGCTCGGCGCTGCCGGTCGGATCGGGCTCGCTGGTGCCTTCCGGCTCCTCGGAGGTTGTGGGTTCCGGTTCGGCTTCGGGCTCATCGGCCGTTTCGGCGCATCCGGCAAAGCCGACGAGCAGCAGCATAAGGGTGACCAGCAGTCGCATACCCGGGGCGACGAACGTCACGATTGAAAGCGTTGCGCCAGCGGCCTACCGGACGACGGTTTCGTGGCGCGCAGGCCCGATGCCGACGAATTTGACGGCGGCGCCGGTCTTCTCGCGCAGGAATTGCAGGAAGCTGCGCGCTTCGGTGGGCAGGTTCTCCCAGTTGCCGTCGCCGAGGTCGCTCCAGCCGGGGAAGCTCTGGTAGACAGGCTTGGCCGCCGCGAAGACGTCGGGGTCGCTCGGGATGTGCTCGACGGTGGACCCGTCGGGCAATTCGTAGGCGGTGCACACCAGAACTTCCTCGAGGCCGTTGAGGACGTCCATCTTGGTGACGGCCAGTTCGTTGACGCCGCACAGGCGCACGCAGTGGTTCACGACGACCAGGTCGAGCCAGCCGCAGCGGCGCGGGCGGCCCGTGGTGGTGCCAAATTCGTGGCCGACTTCGGCCAGATGCTTGCCCACGCCAGCATCGGTGGGCAGCTCCGTGGGGAATGGGCCGCTGCCGACGCGCGTGGTGTAGGCTTTGACGATCCCGTACACGTCGCCGATGTCGCGGGGGGCAAGGCCGCTGCCGCTGACCATGGCCCCCATGACGTTGCTGCTGGTGACGAATGGGAAGGTGCCGTGATCAATGTCCAGCATGGCCCCTTGGGCACCTTCGAGGAGGATGTTCTTGCCGGCGCCGATGGCGTCGTGCAGAAGCTTCACGGTGTCTGTGATGTAGACGCGCAGGATGTCGGTGGCATCCGCCAGGCGGGCCAGGATTTCGTCGGCATCAAAGTCCGCCTCTTGCCCGTAGGCGGCCAGCACGGCCTTCTTGACGCGAACGTTGTCGCGCACCTTTTCGGCAAGGCGCTCGGGGTGCAGCAGGTCGCCGGCGACGATGCCGCTGCGGGCGGCCTTGTCTTGGTAGCAAGGACCGATGCCACGGCCCGTGGTGCCGACTTTCTTGCCGCCGCGGAAGGCTTCCTCGGCGCCGTCGAGGGCTTTGTGGTAATCAAGGATGAGGTGCGCGCGGTCGCTGAGGTACAATGCGAAGTCCACGCCACGTTCCTGCAGGTTCGTGATCTCTTCCACGAGGACGAAGGGGTCCACGACGCAGCCGTTGCCGATGACGCCGGCCTTGCCGCTGACGCAGCCGCTTGGCAGCAAGTGCAGCTTGTACGTCTCGTCGCCCACGATGATGGTGTGGCCGGCGTTGTTGCCGCCTTGGAAGCGCACGACGTAGTCTGCGCGTTCGCTCAGGACGTCCACGATCTTGCCCTTGCCCTCATCGCCCCATTGGGTGCCGATGACCACGTTGGCCATGCGGCGTCCGACTTGGCGGCCCTACATAACGGCGCTGGCGCCTTCGGCGTCACGGATGTCGCGAAGGAAGCGGATCCACAGGAGGCCCGCGACCACATAGACGAACAGGCTGATGCCCCCAAAGAGCACGCTCGTCTCGTGCAGGTCTTGGGCGCGGGCATGGGCATCTTCCCCAGTGGCAAGCGCGAAGCCGAGGGCAGCGCCCTTGATGCTCCCGTAGATGGCTCCGCCGATGCCCACAAGCGAGTACCCGATCCATAGCCCCCACCAGGGCACAAAGTAGGACGGCACACGCCCCATCATCGCCTGGGCCATGTCCTTGAGGACGAGGAAGGGGATGACCATGTTGGCCAGCGGAATGAACCAGCCTCCCGCGGCCCAGCCGGCGGCCCAGTTCGCGCCGCGCTCGCGGGCGACGTTCTGGGCCTTGTAGCACCAGACGGCCCCCACCGCGATCTGCGTCATGCCGATGAGCCCCAGCAGGGCCCCGATGGTGCCGTACGTGAACGATTGCACCATGGTCTCCGACGCGGTGAATTGGTCTGGGCCACGCACGACTTGAAGCGCGTATGCGCCGGCTTGGCTTGCGAAGGCGAGGAAGGTGAGGATGACGGCGGCACGGGTGAGGCCTTGCAGACGCATGGCGCAAAAGCTGGGCATCCCCACTTGGTGCTTACGGACTGCTGTTGGGGCGGACCGTGATCTCCTTGATGTTGCTTCGAGGGCCTTGGTTCACCATGGCCATGACCGCGTGGGCGACATCCTCGGCAAGCAGGCCTTGCCCCCAATCGGCATTCACGTGCTCTTGGCCATCGAAGAAGTCGGTCTCCACGTAGCCCGGGGCCACAAGCCCGACCTTGATGCCTTCCGCGGCAACTTCCTGCCGGATGCATTCCGTGAAGCCCCGCAAACCGAATTTGGTGGCCGCATAAACCGCCCAACCGGCGCGGCCCGCGTAGCTGAGGCCGGAACCGATCTGAACCACTTGCCCGCCGCCGCGCTTGCGCATGATCTTGATGGCAGACTGGGTGAGCATGAACGGGGCGCGCAGGTTGAGCGCGACTTCGTGGTCGAACGCATCGTCGTCGACGTCCACGGTGGGCTTCGGGCGCCCGACGCCTGCGTTGTTGACGAGGATGTCGAAGCCGTCGAACGTGCGCACCGCATGAAGCACCGTGGCGTCGAGGCCCTCATAGGTGGCCAGGTCGGCGGCGAGCACCTCGACCTTGGGCGCTCCAGCATCCACGCAGGCGTGCGCAACCTCGCGCAGCTTCTCTTCGTCGCGTGCGACCAGAAGCAGGCTGTGGCCTTCGGCCGCCAGTGCCTTGGCGATGGCGGCACCGATGCCGCGGCTGGCCCCCGTGACGAGCGCGATCATCCGGCGTAATGCAGCTTGGCTTCGCCGTGCGTGAGCGCGGTGGCTTCCTTGTCGTGGACATGGGCTTCCACGACTTCAGCGATGACGGTGGCGTGGTCGCCGATCTCGACGATCTCATGGACCTTGCACTCGATGGCCGCCGGCAGGTTCGTCAAGATGGGGCAGCCGGTCTCTCCCGTCGTGACCGGTTGGTCACCGGCCTTGCCGTCCTCGACGTCCACGTGCTTGAAGAATCCCTTGAGAACGTCCTGCTGGCCACTGCCCAAGACGTTGATGCTGAAGACACCGTTCTCCTTGAGCGCGGCGAAGCCAGCCCCTTCGCGGTGGCAACCAAGAGCAACCAGCGGCGGTGCGAAGCTCGTCTGCGTGAACCACGACACGAGGCTGACTTGCTGACTGTCCTCCGTCTTGGTGCCCATCAGGTACAGGCCGTAGGGAACCATGCGGAGGGTGTGCTTCTTGGCGTCCTCATCCATGGCGCCGCCACCGGGCAGGGGCACTTCAAAGGTGCGTCAGAGCGCGGCGATCACAAGCACTGCCAATGCAGGCAGAGCACTGGAGATGAAATTGACATCTTCCTTCGACAGCGGCCCCTCGCGCATCGTGTCGCGCTCGAGCGTCGCCCCGAGCAGGCTGTCCAGCTGGCAACCGATGAATCCAGCCACAGCCGCACCGACGGCCCAACCTGCGGAAATCCCGGTCAAGGGAATGGCCAGCAGGCCAATCGACAATGCCCCCATGCCAGCCGCGGCTTGCCCCAAGGCGCTCACGCCCCCGTTGCGTCCCGGCTCGACGTCACGAAAGGGCGGAACGATGCTGCGCGTGCGCCCCGCAAGGGTTCCCACCTCGGATGCCGCGGTGTCTGCGGTGACCGCCGCCACGGCCGCCACGAAGGCAGGGACCACGGTTTGGTAATCCAGAACAAGAAGCGCGATGGCGGCAAGGCCTGCCGCGGCTCCGTTGGCCAGGACATTCTTCAGACCCCGTTCGCCGTCGTTGGCCTCCATCGTGCGGCGCTCCTGCTTGCGCGTGCGCCCGACGCGCGTCACCAGGAACCCGATGCCCGTGAAGGTCACCAGAAGAAGCAGCCACCCCAGGCCCCCCAGGCGCGCCACGAGCAGGCCCAGCAAGAACGAGGCGATGCTTCCAAGAGCATCCAAGGCGCGCACGGCGTACGCCGTCAGCGCCATGCCGGCCAAGCCAAGCAAGATGACGACCAGCCACACGCCTTCAGGGGTTGCCGTCATCCATTGCATGGCTCACTCGAATACGATGGGGGCGCCAGCGTCGAGGACCTCGACAACCAGCACGGCGTCAGCAAGGACCACAGTGCCCTCGATGACCAAGACTTGGTGAGAAGGAAGAGGATCTTGCGAGCGCAGCATCACCTGCGCACCAGGGACATCCAGCGGTGTCTCGAAGCCGTGTTCCGAAGCTTCACTGACACCCGTGGTCCCCTTGAGGCGGACAAAGTCGCCATCGCCCACGGCAGCCAAGTCGCCGACTTCTGCATCGTGGACCGCCACAGCGCCCAGCGTCACACTGGAGGCAATGAGCAGCAGCCCCATCGAGAGAAGCGGCGCAGACCGCACAGCCATGGGAAGAACCAGGAACGATTTAGGCGTTCTCAGCGGGTTCCGCTGCGCCTTCTTCGCCTTCTTCGCCTTCCGCGTCAGCGGCTTCAGCTTCAGCCTCTTCGGCGCCCTCTTCGAGCGTCTCTTCGACCGGCTCAAGCTCTTCCGTGGGCGTGCCGGCACCGGCGATCTTCTCGCCTGCGTGCTCTTCGGCAGCGTGCTCGAGCTCGTCGAGGCTGCGCTGACCCATGGCTTCCACGTCAATGTGGCAGGGCGGGCTGATCTTGTTCTTGCACTTGCGCAGGGCTTCCTTCGCGTGAGGGATGCCGCGGGCGATCGTGCGGATCGTGATCACGGGCTGGCCAGCTTCGACACGGGCGGCCGTGCCGATGGGCTTGCCGAACGCCAGGCGCATGCCCATGGACACACGGTCAGCACCGGCGCCGGAGGCCTGCTTGTTCTGGCGAAGCACGTGGTGGGGGTACACACGGACGTGCAGGTGGTAGTTGTCACGACCCACCTTCTTGTCCATGTAGCGAACAGCGGTGATACGCAGGGCCTCGAGGGCCGTGTGGCGGATCTGGCCGCGTTCTTCCGGGACCAAGTCCAGCTTCGCAGGGAACGTGCCGGTCTTGTTGCCGGACTGGAACTGGAGGATACGAAGGGCGGGGACACCACCCATGAACTCACGCCGCGTGTAGGGACGCTGCGTGATCTTGCGGTACATCTTAGCGGGAACACGGGCCATAGGGGCACCTCGGAGCAGGCGGCCGACAGGGGCCCTGTATTTAGGCCTTGGGCCGGGGACAGGGGCGTGCCTCCGCCTGCGAGCCTTCCGACGCGGCCATCCGTCATATAGGCGTCCCCTGTGGCCGGGTCGTGGACGCAGCAGCGCTCTTCGACGACTGGGCCCGCCGTGGACGTGCCGAAGGCATGGAATCGGGCCACATGCAGACCGCCGGACCGACCCTCGCAGACATCCCGCTCGACGGCAAGCGCTTCCTTGACCTGGGATGCGGCAACGGATGGGCCGCCCGGTTCGCCGCCGACCAAGGCGCCACCAGCGACGGCATCGATGCGAGCCCTGAGATGGTGGCCCGCGCCACAGCGGCCGGAAACGAACGGACCCAGTTCCAAGTAGGCGACTTTGCGGATCTGCCGTTCGAAGACAGCACATTCGACGTCGTCTGGTCCATGGAAGCCCTCTACTATGCGCCCAAGCCCGACGCCGTGCTGGCAGAGATCTACCGGGTCCTGAAGCCCGGAGGCGTCTTCC